>JBOIDB010000080.1:0-24772 GCA_050740235.1 Gammaproteobacteria bacterium | reverse complement strand
CCGCCGAAGAAAAACTGGTAACGCCCTTTGTCGCGCCTGACGCTTATGCCCAACTCCGTGCCGACATAGCCGCCTCCTGCATTGAAGGCCGGCCGTCCGGCGCGAGCGAACTGCGGCTCGACTTCGTAAAAGTAATCCTGGAACTTCTCATTGGCGAATATCGGACTGATGCGGAAGTCGACCTGAAAAGGCGTGCCGAGAAAGGCGTACTGCTCGAGCTCGAGCTCGGGCGCAAAGACGATGCCGCGCGGGCGGATATCCGTGAAATCGCTGGAGAAGGCAGCGCGCAGGGGAATCTCGAGCTTGAGCTGGCGCGAGGGATCGGAAAGGTCGTCGAGCCGGATCTCGAGCTCGGGACCGAGCTCGAACAGATAATCGAGATCGGGCATGCCTTCGCGAATGTCCACGTCGTCGCTGTCGGCATCGAACGAACCGCCGGCGCTGATGTCGAGCTGCAGGCGCCGGCTGGTGAACAGCCGCCCGGCCACCAGGTTGTCGCCGCCTATACGCAACAGGTCGCCACGGTAGATCACCACCGGGAACGGCAGGCCCTTGAGCTTCTGCTCGCCGGCAGCCGGATACGCGGTCCCGTAGCGGCCGCCGGCGCCGAAGCCGATCTCCCAGAGCGGCAGGCGTACGGCGTCCGCCGCCGTCGTCGTATCGTCGTCGGCCGCCGACGCCGGCATGCAGTGAAGCGCCACGACCAGCAAGGCGAATCCCCTCATGCGGTGCATGATGCCTGACTGGCAGGCTGTTGAAAAACTCCGTATTCCGGTCGCCTGCCAGCCTTCTCACAGCCAGTAGTCGAACAGCGTCGCGAAACGTTCCTTCATGCGCTCCACGGAACCGCGCCGCCGCCAGGCCTTGCGCGTGATCTCCACGGCATTCGCGCGGTCCTCTTCGAACAGGCTCTCCATGCGCCGGCCGAACGACCGGCCGAGTATCACGGCGTTGGCCTCCAGGTTGTGGCGCGCGCTGCGCGAGTCGAGGTTGCTGGAGCCGACCGTCGACCAGACGCCGTCGATGACCGCCGTCTTGGCGTGCAGCAATGCGCCCGGCATCTCGTAAACGCGTACGCCGGCCCGGAGCAATCGCCCGTAGCGGGCGCGGGATGCATTGAAAATCAAAGTGGAATCGGTGAAGCCCGGCACGACGACCCGCACGTCGACCCCGCGGGCGGCCGCGCCGCGGAGCGCATCCAGCAGATGATCATCCGGCGCGAAATACGCTTGTGTGAGCCAGATGTATCGCTGCGCGTGCGCAAAGGCATTCAGATAGGCGGCGAAAATGGCCGAGCGCAAGCCATCCGAGCCGTTGCTCGCAATCATTCGCACGAGCGTGTCGCCCGCCGCGGCCGGTCGCGGATAGAACGACGATTCCCCGGCCTGGCTCTGCGCGTCGTCGCAGTGATCATGCCATACGTCGAGGAACAGGCGCTGTAGCTGCGATACTACGGGGCCTTCGACGCGCACGTGCGTGTCGCGCCAGCCGGTCAGCAGGCCGTCTTTCGCGCCGGGCCGCGATCGCGAGCTGCTCGCATAGGTACTGCTGAAATTGATGCCCCCGGTGAAGCCGACCCGGCCGTCGATGACGAGAATCTTTCGATGATCGCGCTCGTTGATCCGCCAGATGCGCGCGTCCTCGGTGGGATCGACGGGATGAAACTTGATGCAGGCGACGCCGCCTTCCTGCAGGCGCTCGAAATAGGCATCGGAGCTCTCGATCGCCCCGACGGCATCGTAGACGAGCCTGACGTCGATGCCGGCCCGGCATTTGGCGATCAGGGCATCGGACAACTTCCGGCCGACATCGTCGTCGGCGAGGATGTAGGTCTCGAGATGGACGTGCTCTTCGGCGGATGCGATGGCCGCGAGCATTGCAGCGTAAGTGGCCGGACCATCGACGAGTAATGCGACGTCGTTGCCTGCGACCAGCGGCTGGCGAGTGACAGCCTGCTCGCGCAGCAGTTGCCGCTCGAATCGCGCCGGATCCGGCAGCGATGCGGCGAGGTCGCCGATGAGGGTACGGCCCTGCGCGGGTTCGAGCGGACCGTCCGCGGCGAGCACATGGATCGGCGGTCCCTGCGCCGCCTGTTGCTCAGCGGCCGCGAGGGCAGCCTTTCCGCTCCTCGCGAGCTTGCGCAGGCTCCGGGCCACGAGCACTCACGCGCGCAGCCGTCCGGCGGCGGCGCGAACCGTCAGGCGCCCGCCAAGGCAGGCCCCGCACGATGCGCGCAGCGCCGAACCGGCTCAGTCGTCGCCGCTTCCGTATTCGTTGTGCTCGTCGGCCTCGTCGTCGATGGCGTCGCCGGCCTCCTCCACGTCTTCGCCGAATCCTTCGGTCGTGTTGCAAGCGCCGATCAGCGGCGCGGACAGGACAAACAGAATGGCCAGCAGGCGGCTGTAAGTGGACATATGCATGACTCCCTTGCGTTATGACACGGACTACTGCAGCAATTTCCGTGCCAGAGAAACGTCGCTTGTCACCGCACGGGCCCGCGTGGCATCGTTCGTCAACCATCCCGGAAGCGCTGCAATGCACCCCAGAATCAACGTCCTGCTCTGCGTGCTGATGGCCGGCACGTCCGGAAGCCCGCAAGCCGACGAGGTGCAGCTCGCCGCGGGCGATCGCTTGATCGGCGAGATCCAGTCCGTGGATGAGGATGTCGTCATCATCCGGACGCCGTATGCCGAGGCGATCGAGGTGCCGCGCGCCGATGTCGTGGGCCTGCGCACCGACGACGTCGTCACCGTCGCCTTCGACGACGGCTCCTATCTCACCGGCCGGCTGGTTGCCGCGGCGCCCTCCGCGCTGAGCCTCGAGCACGAGCGCACCGGCGCCATCACCCCATTCCCGCTGAGCGACGTGAAGGCTGTCTATCACGGCGACCCCATGGAAATCGCAGCCGCGCGCGAGCGAGTCGACCTTAGCGGCATCGCCAACGTCGGTCTCGATCGCCGGCGCGGCAACAGCTCGACGGACAGCTATCACATCGATGCCGAGCTCGTCGCGCGCTCGCCGCTCAATCGCTACACGGCGGCCTTCGAGCTGAATCAGCAGCGCGCGGAAAATGTCAAGTTTCAGGACAATGCCGCCGGGCTGCTCAAATACGACCATTTCCTGGGCGAGAAAATCTATCTGTTCAACAGCGCCACCTTCGAGCGCGATCCGTTTCAGGATCTCAATCTGCGCAGCGCAGTGGCGGCCGGCTTCGGTTATCAATTCTTCGAGACCGAGCGGCGGCTGCTGTCGCTGGAGGCCGGCCCGACTTATGTGGACGAAGACTTCGAGACGACTGCCGACCAGCAGTTCTTCGGCCTGCGATGGGCGGCGAACTTCGAGCAAGAGCTGCAATCCGACGACGGATTGCGCTTCTTCCATTTTCAGGAAGGCCTGCTCGGCCTCGAAGACGTCGAGGACGTCATCATTCGCACGCGCACGGGGCTGCGGGTCAGCGTGACGGAATCTTTGCGCGCCACGGCCCAGTACAACGTCGACTGGGACAACTCGCCCGCCCCCGGCAACGTCAGGGTGGACGAAGCGTATCTGCTGACGCTCGGCTACGAATGGTAACGCGCGAAGCGATTCCGAGGTTCAACCGCAAGAAAGCCTTCGTCATCGGCTCGCTGCTGCTCACCGCGGCGATCGCCGTGGCCGCATTCTACTGGCGGCCGATGCTGTACGCATTCATCGTTCTCGGCCCGATTCTTCTGCTCGCCGCGCACGACCTCTTCCAGCAACGCCACACCTTGCTGAGGAACTACCCCGTTCTCGGCCACGGGCGCTACATCCTGGAAGATTTCCGACACCACATCCGCCAGTATTTCATTCAGTCGGAACTGGACCCCGAGCCTTTCAACCGGCAACAGCGCTCACTGGTTTATGCGCGCGCCAAGGGCGAGACCGACGTACACCCGTTCGGCACGATTCTGAACGTTTATGCAACGGGGCATGAATGGATCAACCATTCGCTCGAGCCTCTCGAGCCCGCGGCCGACGAGCCGCGAGTGCGGATCGGCGGGCCGCGCTGCAGCCGTCCTTACTCGTCGTCACGATTGAATATCTCCGCGATGAGCTACGGCTCGATCAGCAACAATGCCGTGCTCGCGCTGAACGGTGGCGCGAAGCTCGGCGGATTCGCGCACGATACCGGCGAAGGCGGCCTGAGCCGCTTTCATCTCGCTCCGGGCGGCGATCTGATCTGGGAGATCGGCACTGCATACTTCGGTTGTCGCGATGCCGCCGGCGGCTTCGACGCGGAAGCATTCGCGCGCAAGGCGACGCTCGATAATGTCCGGATGATCGAGATCAAGCTTTCCCAGGGCGCCAAGCCCGGCGGGGGCGGTATTCTGCCGGCAGCGAAGGTGAGCAGGGAGATCGCCGAGGCACGGGGCGTGCCGGTCAATCGCGACGTGCGCTCGCCGCCGAGGTTCAGCACGTTCTCGACGCCGCGCGGCCTCGTGAGGTGGATCGAGGAGCTGCGGGACCTGTGCGGCGGCAAGCCGGTCGGTATCAAGCTCTGCATCGGCGTGCGGAGCCAGTTCATGGCGATCTGCAAGGCCATGCTGGAGGTCGGCACGGCGCCGGATTTCATCGTCGTCGACGGCGCCGAAGGCGGCACCGGCGCGGCGGAGCTCGAGCTCAGCGATTCGGTCGGCACGCCGCTGCGCGATGCGCTGATTTTCGCGCACAACACGCTGGTCGGCGCCGGACTTCGCGATGACATCCGGCTCGTCGCGAGCGGAAAGATCATCTCGGGATTCGATATCGCGGCGGCTATAGCGATCGGCGCCGATCTGTGCAACTCCGCCCGCGGCATGATGTTCGCGCTCGGCTGCATACAGGCACGCGAGTGTCACCGCAACACCTGCCCGACCGGCATTACCACGCAGGATCCCTGGCGCGTGAACGGACTGGTCGTGGCCGACAAGATACCGCGCGTCGCCAACTATCACCGCAAGACGATTCAGCACTTCCTGAAAGTGCTGGCCGTCGCCGGCCTCGAGGGCCCTGGCGAGCTGGGGCCGGAGCGATTGATGCGGAGGGTGACGCCGACCGAAGTGTCGAGCTACAGGGATCTCTACGATTATCTCGAGCCGCGCGCGCTGCTCGAAGATCGGGCGCCGCGCCCGTATGCCCAGCCGTGGGCCGAGGCGGACGCGGATCGTTTTTAGGTCGCTACGCGCTGCGCGATGATATTTCGCCGATGACGCGATTCAGCTCGAAGAGGCCGAACGGTTTCGCGAGGTAGCGGTGCACGGGCAGGTGGGCGCTTTCCCGGCGCAAGTCCTCGACCGGAAAGCCCGTCACGAAGACCACTGCCAGCTCAGGCAGCGACTCGCTGAGCTTGCGCGCCACGCTCACGCCGTCGCGGTCGCCCCCCAGCATCCAGTCGCAGATGAGTATGTGCGGCGAAAAACGCTTGCCGATCTCCAGGGCGCGCCGGCCGCTCGAAGCCGTCGCCACTTCGAATCCGCACGCGGTGAGAAAATCCGACATGGCCGCCCGCGAATTATTCTCGTCCTCGACGATCAGAATACGCGTGCCCATCACCGACCGCGCTTTGTTGGATCGCCTGGTGGAGTTCGTGGCCGCATTGCCGCTCGGATCAGTCTTCACTGGCATCGGTCCAGGCAATCGGCAGCTTGACATCGAATTGGGCACCGCCGTTCGCATGATTGCGCGCGCTCACCGTGCCGCCATGGTCCAGCACGATACGGTGCACGAGGCTCAGGCCGAGACCCGTGCCGCCGTGTTCCCGGCGCGTCGAGAAAAACGGGTCGAACAACCTGCCGAAGGTCTCCGCCGGGATACCGGGACCGTTATCGCGCAACGATATCGTGAGCTGGTCTCCGTCGGAGACCGAGCGGATGCGCATCCGCGTAGCGCCCGCTTCCGCGGCATTGCACAACAAGTTCACCATGGCCTGTTCGAGCTCGGTCTCGTTCAATGCGACTGGCGGAGGCGGTTCCAGGAGGTCCAGATCGATATCCAGCTCGCTGAGAGGCAAGATCGATGCCAACAACTCGATCGAACGGCGCATGACCTTATTGATGTCGCCGCCTCGCTTCGACTCACTCCCGTCGCTGCGCGCAAACTGCAAGACGCCCGACGTGATGCCCGCGCAGCGGCGGCAGTCTCCGATGATACGGGCGAAAATCTCCTGCATGCGCCCGCTCGCCTGCCCGGCGTCGCTCGCTACCATCTGGCCGAGCTCGGCATTCATGAGAATCGAGTTGAGCGGATTGTTTATCTCGTGAGCGATGCCGGCGGCGAGCGTGCCGAGGGAGGCGAGCCTGGCGGCGCGCTGCATGCGTTCGTCGGTTTCAGCGAGAGTCAATCGCGCCTGGCTTTCGCCGAGCTGCTCTTCGATGTCCTGGCGCTGCAATGCCGTTGACAGCAGAGCGGCCACGGCCTGGATGAAATTGATCTCGTCCTGGCTGTATGGCCGCTTGTAGTCGGCATGCGCCCCCAGCGCGCCGTAAGGGCCGTCCCTGCCCTCGATGACGACGCTCGCGCCGCTGACGATGCCATGGTCCATGTACAGGTCGCGGTCCTTGAAACGCGGATCGTTCGCGAAGTCATCGAAAACCACCGGCCGGCGCGTATGCATTGCCAGAGCGCCAGGCGACCCATCCGGGCGCGTTGGAATGGTGGCGCGTCCGACGCGCCCGCGTTTCCAGCCTTTGCCGGCTTTGAGCAGCAGCACTCCGCGCTCGCGGTCGTGCTCGAGGATCTTGCAGTATTTGACGCCGAGCGTGCCCGTGCAGGCCTCGACGGTGCGCTTCATGATTTTCGATATGTCGCGTTCCGTGACGGCATACAGCGCGAGACGCGCCATGGCAGCCTGCTGGCGCGCGCGCTTCTCCGCCTGATCGGTGACCCGCGTAAGCTCGGTGATGTCGGAGAACGTGCCGATCGCACCGCGCAACGCGCCGTTACGGTCCTTCAGCGGCGCGACCGCGATCGATACGTGCAGCAGTTTGCCATCGGGGCAGCGCATTTCCAGGGTCTCGTCTCCCACGCGACGTTTGTGGCGCGCGCGTTGAAGGAGATACTGATCGAGAGACCTGGATTCGCCGTCGGAAAAAACCAGCACGTCGACGGGATCCTCGACCGACGGGTGCCGCGACAGGTTGCGCTCGATGTGGACGTTGAAGAACTTCGCCGCGCGCCGGTTCGGTCGCACGCTGCGCCCTTCCGCATCCTCGCAAATGACGATGCCGGCGGGCGCGAAGTCGAGCATGGCCGCCAGCTCGGAGACCCGGTACTGAAGCGTGACGTTGAGCTCTTCGATCTGGCGCAGGACGGCGAGCAGGCGTTCCATGTCGACCAGCGTCGCCAGCACGAGATCGCGACCGCCGGCCACGGAACCGGCCACCTCGAGCCGGGCGCCGACGTCCCGCCCGCTTCTGCTCGCGAGCATGCCCTGCCAGGGCGCACCGGATTGCTGCACGCGGCGCACCTCGCGCTCGAGGGTTTCGCGCGCAGCGGGCGGCATGAGCCGGGTCAGTGTCGCCGGGCCGGTTTGCTTCGGCATGCCGGCCAGGTCGAAAATGGAATCGGTAAACGCGACGATCTCGAGATCGGACCCGAACAGCACGCCGGCCAGCGAATGTTGCGTGCCGAAAGCCGCGAGCGTGGCCTCGACTTCCGACCAACCCGATATCGCGCCTTCCCTGGCAGCTTCGTTCACGTGCTCAACCGGCCTTCTTACGCGGCGCTCGACGCTGACTTGCCGGTGGTCCCTCATCGTCCTCGACTTCCCCGGTGTACTGCTCGAGGCGGTTATAAAGGGTCTTGAGGCTGATGCCCAGGGTATCGGCGGCGAGGGTCTTGTCGCCGTTGTAATGCTCGAGCGTGCTCAGAATCAGACGCCGTTCGACGTCCTTGATGGAAAGCCCGACCTCGAAATCCAGGCGGCCGCGCGCCTTGCCGAGCCCCGCGTCGAGGGCGTGGCCGAGTTGTTCCGCGGTGATCGTGTCCCCGCTCAGGATGAACGCGCGTTGCACGACGTGCTGTAACTCACGGACGTTGCCGGGCCACGGGTGCGACTCGAGCCGCTTGAGGCCCTTCGCATCGATGGTTTTCGTCATCGAGTACTTGCGGTTCATCTGCTCGAGGAAATGCCGGGCGAGCACGGGGATGTCCTCCGTGCGGTTGCTGAGCGACGTGAGCGAAATCGGAAACATCATGAGCCGGTAGTAGAGATCCTCGCGAAAATCGCCTGCGGCGACCGCCGCTTCGGGATCACGATTGGTAGCCGCGATGACGCGCACGTCGAGCTCGACTTCCTTGCTGCCGCCGACGCGGGTGAGCACGCCGGTCTCGAGCACGCGCAGAAAGTGCGCCTGCAATCCGGCAGGCAGCTCGGTGACTTCGTCGAGGAACAGCGTGCCGCCCTCGGCACGCTCGAAATACCCGGCGTGGCGTTTCTGCGCGCCAGTGAAGCTGCCCCGCTCATGCCCGAACAGCTCGCTGGAGATGAGGCTCTCGGGGATCGCGCCGCAGTTCACCGGCACGAACGGACCTCTGCGGCCGCTGGCCTTGTGAATCGCCTGCGCGACCAGCTCCTTGCCGGTGCCGCTCGCGCCGTAGATCAGCACGGTCGCATCGAGCGGCGCGATGCGCCTGATCGTGTCGTAGAGCTTGCGCATCGGCGCCGAGTCGCCGACGAGGTAGCCGAAATGCAGCTCCGGCCCCGCCACGGCTCGGCCGTTTCGACCGTTCTTGCCATTGCGGCGGGACGGTGTTTGCTTGCCGATCCGGTCCAGGCAGCGCTTGAGCTCAGTGCTGCCGAACGGCTTGATGAGGTAGTCCATGACCGGCGCCTGAACGGCGCGGACGGCGGTGTCCACGGTCGGGTTCCCGGTGATGATCACGATCTCCGGGCCCTTGCCGGCGCCGACGTCCTCGACGAGCTCCAGGCCGTTGCCGTCCGGCAACATGAGATCGACCATCAACAGATCCGGCGAACGCATGGCAAGCGCCCGCCGTGCCGCGGCCAGCGTCTCGGCATGGCTCACCTCGAAGCCGAAAGCCTCGATGAGCTCCGTCGTAACTTTCGCGAAGCCCGTGTTGTCGTCCACCAGGAGGACGTGTGCCATCGTGTCTGTTCCCCTCCCTCGCGGGCGTGCTGGAAACTCGGAACGCGCGCGCGAACCGGGCCGGCCGGGCAGTCATCCTGCAGTGTCGGTGCAGGCGGCCGAACCCCGCCAGCAGCAGGTCGCGATCGCGTTCAGATTTTTGTCGACCGACCGCGCGCCGTCACCGGACGGGGATAGCTAATGTATCACTAATCGGGCGAAATAGAGACCGGGTCGCGGCTCAAGGGGAGCTATGAGACAGGCTCCGGTCTCTATTCGAACGGGAGCCAGGAATTGCACCAGCCCCGGGCGTTGACGAGGCGATTTTCGAACAGGCTGCAGGGCCGCCATTCGTCCTCCACCGGGCCGCCCAGGAAGCGGCAATTGGCGCAAAACTGGGCGGCCCCCTCCGGCCCGGCCCGCTTGGGAAACCGTTCGATATCGACCTCATCGGCATCGTGCCGGTACCCCAGGGCCAGCGCCGCGGGGTCGTCCTCCCTGAGGCGCCCTGCGGCCCGCGCAGGGCCTGCGAATGGCAGCAGGAGCAGGCTGCCGAGCCCCAGTTCGAGGAACCGCCGACGGGCGTTCGATGGCCCCCTTTCTGCCATGCCTGACGGTCGGTTCCCGAGGCTCAGGCCGTGACCGTCTGGGCGAGACCCAGCTCGAGCCGGCGCACTTTCTCCACGCGCTGAGCAACGTCCTCCCAGTTCACGAGCTTCCAGAACGCCTTCACCCAGTCCGCCTTCGTATTCTGGAATTGAAGATAGTAGGCGTGCTCCCACATATCGCAGACCAGCACCGGCACGCTGCCCTGGCCGACGTTTCCCTGGTGATCGTAGATCTGCTCGACGATCAGCCGTTCGCCCAGCGGCTCCCACGCGAGCGCAGCCCAGCCCGAGCCCTGCACGCCGTTCGCGGCCTGATCGAACTGTCCCTTGAAGCCTTCGAAGGTGCCGAAATGCTCACCGATGAGCATGCTCACTTCACCGTCGGGTTCACCGCCACCGTCGGGCGCGAGGTTCTGCCAGAACAGCGAATGCAGCACGTGACCCGACAGGTTGAACGCCAGATTCTTCTCGAGCTGGTTGATGGTGGCGAAGTCTTTCCTGGCTCGGGCATCCGACAGCTTGTCCAACGCCTCGTTGGCGCCTTTCACGTACCCCGCGTGATGCTTGTCGTGATGCAGCTCGACGATCCTGCCGGAGTAATGTGGCTCCAGCTCGCCGTAGTCGTACGGAAGATCCGGTAGTCGATACGTCATGCAGTGAACCTCCATGTCATGGGGTAGAAAAACATCGCATAGATGCAGGAGACATGCCAGCGGCACGCACGAACGCGAACCCAAGGGCATGCGTTCGACGCTGGCACACATCCTGCATGAATCGACTGTCGTCCGAACGCTTTACCGAAATCTGCATGAAAAACACCTTACCGGTTCTGTTGGCAGCGGCTCTCGCCGCCGGCGGTTGCGCAAGCGCGCCGACGCCCAATCCGGAGTTGGCGCTCGCCCGCGCGGCGATCGACGACGCTACGGACATGGATTCCCAGCGATATGCGTCGAGCGAGCTGCGCAGCGCCCGCCGCAATCTGACCCGCGCCGAACAGGCCGTTCAGAATGAAGAGTACATGGCTGCGGCGCGTTTCGCCGAGCAGGCCCGCGCCGACGCGGAGCTGGCCGAGGCGGTGGCCCGCGCGACGCAAGCCGAGCAGTCCGCATACGTCATCGAGCAGAGCATCGAGGCGCTGCGCGAGGAAACCCGGCTCAGCTACGGGGACGAATCGTGACCTCGGCCGGGCGCAGCAGGGCAACCATCACGCGCCGCGAGTGCGCATTGCGCGTCTGGGTCCTGGCAGCATTCGCGGGCATCGCCGCCGGCTGCGGGTCCGCGCCGCATTCCAATGCGAAGCTGGAGCAGGCGCGCGCGGCATACGAGGCGGCACGTAACGACGCAGCGGCTGCCGACGCGGCGCCAGTCGTGCTCGACAAGGCGCAAAGCGAGCTCGAGCGCGCGATCAGCCTGCTCGAGGACGGCGAGGGTGCGGAGCTCATCGATCATCACGCCTATCTCGCGCAGCGCTATTCAGCGATCGCCGTGGCGCGCGGCAGGACGGCCGTGGCCGAGCTGCAGGTCGCAGACGCGGAAGCACGCCGGCAGGAGGTGCTGCTCGAAGCGCGAACGCGCGAAGCCGGGCAGGCCGAGCTGCGCGCCGAAAGCCGCGAGCTCGAGGCCGCAGCGGCCGAGGCGCAGGCCGCACGGCGCCAGACCGAGTCCGAAGGGCTGAAGTCCCGCCTGCAGGAGCTTCAGGCCGAGCCGACGGAGCGCGGAATGGTGCTGACTCTGAGTGACGTGCTGTTCGACACCGCCGAGGCCGAGCTCAAGCCCGGATCGACCCGCGCGCTCGAGCAGCTGGTCGATTTCATGAACCGGTATCCGGACCGCAACCTGATGATCGAAGGCTTTACCGACAGCAGCGGCGCGGAGACATTCAACCAGGCACTGTCCGAGCGGCGGGCGAATGCCGTCGAGTCCGCGCTCATTGCCGATGGCATCGACCAGAGCCGGATGCGGTCACGCGGGTACGGCGAAAACTATCCGGTGGCGTCGAACGGCACCGAGGCAGGGCGACAACGCAACCGGCGCGTCGAGGTCGTCATTTCCGACGAGGCCGGCAACATCCCCGAGAGGTTGGCAGAGTCGAGCTGAACCGATCGGACCACACCATCATGTGTACTTTTTCACGATAAGGAGATCTGGCATGACGAACAACTCACCCACTCCCGGCACGACGGCCAAGCCGCATCCGGCCACGAATCGCGCTACCGAGGCGGCTCACGAAGCGGTCGACCGGGCGGCGGCGACCGCGGGATCGGCGGAAGACAGGCTGCGGGAAGCCGCGACGAGCGCGCGCGTGCGCGCACGCGAAACAGGCGACCGCCTGCAGCAGCGCTCCGAGGAACTGGCTTCGCAGACACGACGCTATGTCGACGACCATCCGCTGGCGTCGCTCGGCATCGCCTTCGCAGCCGGCCTGGTGATAGCGTCGTTGCTGCGGCGTTGATCTGCCGTCCCGCGGCATCATGACGACGGATCAGGCGCCGACCGCGGAGGTCGGAGACGGTGCTGTGCGCAGCGGCGAGTCCGTTGCAGGACTGCTCGCCGGCGCTGCGCGCTCCGCCCTGGCAGAGATAAGAGGCGCCGCGGAGTTGCTGGCCACCGAAGGGCGGCTGGCCGCGCTGAGCCTTGCCGGCATGCTCGGCCTCGCGCTTGCGGCGGTGGCTTTCATCATCGCGACCTGGCTTGCGCTGGTCGGCGCGCTGGCCGTCTGGCTCGTGAGTCTCGGGAATCCGGCAGTCGTCGTATTGCTCGGCGCGGCGGTAGCCAACCTCCTGCTCGTCTGGCTCGCGACGATCGGCATTCGCGCGCTGAGCCGCAATCTGCTGTTCGAGCGGACGCGCCATCGCCTCGAGAACCGGGACGACTCCGATGCTGTCATTGACGCGCACGGCTCGTAGGGCCCGGGCGCTCGACGCGGCCCTCGACGCGCAGCGGGTAATGACGCTGCGGCGTCTTCACGAGCTCCACCGCGGAGTTCATGAAAAGCTCGTAACGCCGACGGCAATGGTCTCGACCTTCGCGGCGGGCATTATCGCCGGGCACTTCAGCGAAGCGGGCCAGCGCCGCAAGCAGCCGTCCGCGCAGCGTGAAACGCGGCAGTCACCGCTGCATGCCGCCCTCGAATTCGGGCGCTGGGCGTTCCGCCTGTACCTGACCCGGAAAGTGGCCGGCTTTCTGAATACGGTCACCTGAACCGGCCCGGCCGTCGCGTGGACGCTGAGTCTTCCCGGCAAGAAGGGAACAAAACGCGCGACTCCGGCACGCCCTCCGATACCGCCGGTAGGGGTAACGTCACCGACCCCTCGCCGATTCGCTCGTTCATGCTCACGGGTATCTTCTCGCTGCTCGTCCTCTACACGTTGTATATCGCCGCGCCGCTGTTCGTGCCGATGGCGCTGGCGTTTCTGCTGAACCTCCTGTTTGCGCCACTGGTGCGCAGGCTCGCGCGCGTGCACGTGCCGCCCTCTGTCGGTGCGGCATTTGTCCTGCTGGCACTCCTCGGCGTCGTCGGCGGCGGCGCTTATCTGCTGTCGGCGCCCGCTGCCGTGTGGCTGGATCAGGCTCCGCAGGTTCTGCAGGAAGTCGAAGGCAGGTTGAGCGATCTCCGGCAGCCGATCGAGAGCATGCGACGGGCCAGCGAGCGGGTCGAGGAAATGACCACCGCCGACGACGACGGCGTCCAGACCGTCGAAGTCCGGCGCCCAAGTATTCTGGAATTCGTGCTCGGCGGGACGCCCGAAGTGCTCGCCAGCGCAGCGCTCGTTTTCTTCCTCCTGTACTTCCTGCTCGCCGCGGGAGACGATTTCCTGCTCAAGCTGGTCAAGATGGGCGCGAACCTCGAGCAGAAGAAACGGGTCGTCGGCGTGATGCGCGATATACAGTCCGACATTTCGCACTACCTGCTGACGATCACGGTCGTCAATTGCTGCCTGGGGCTGATCGTCGCACTGGCGCTTTTCGCCCTCGGCGTGCCCAATCCCCTGCTCTGGGGAACGATGGTCGCCCTGCTCAATTTCGCGCCTTATATCGGCGCCGCGGTCAGCATCGTCGTGCTCACTCTGGTCGGACTGTTGACCTTCGATTCGCTGGGGCACGCCCTACTCGTGCCCCTGACTTTCTTCGTGATCACCACGATCGAGGGACAGCTCGTCACGCCGATCGTGGTCGGCTATCGGCTCGAGTTGAGCGCGATAGTCGTGTTCCTGGCCGTCGTCATCTGCGGCTGGATGTGGGGAATCATCGGCGCCTTGTTCGCTGTGCCGCTGATCGCGAGCCTGCGCATCGTCTGCAGCTACGTCCAGCCGCTGCGGCCGGTCGCGGAGCTGCTGGGCACGAACGGCCGTGATGAAAACCAGACTTAGAGGCGCCTCGGCTCGCTAACGTAACGCCGCCGCTGGCATGCTTCCTGCATGACAGTCAGCCGGAGAAAAGGCTGAAAAGGAGTGAAGCCATGTTGCGATGGGCATTGATATTCCTCGTCATCGCGCTGATCGCGGCCGTGCTCGGTTTCGGCGGCGTAGCCGGAACCGCGGCGGGCATAGCCAAAATTATTTTCTTTATCTTCCTCGTGCTGCTGGCCGTATCGCTGCTGATGCACCTGTTCGGCGGCCGAAGGCCGCCGGTCTGATCGACGACCGGGCATGAGATCACCGCAGGATGCACTGCAAGGGAGACGCACATGAAGCAAGATCGCATTGAAGGCAACTGGAAGCAGCTCAAGGGCAAGATCAAGCAAAAATGGGGCGAGTTGACCGATGACGAAATCGATCAGGCGGAAGGCCACACCGAGATCCTGTCGGGCAAGCTGCAGGAAAGGTACGGCATGACGCGCGACGAGGCGGACCGGCAAGTCGACGACTTCATGCGCAGGGAGCGTCGCGTCTGACCAGCTTGCCGGCCACGGCCGTCTTATGGAGCCGGCGGTGGGCAAACAGAAATGCGGCGGAGCACGGACGCGACGCCGCTTTTCTTTGTCGTACGACAACAAGGGAGGAATCCCCATGAATATCGGGGGACGAAATCGTATCGTCGCCGCGATACGGTCCATCGGGCTGCCCGTTGCATTGTTGTGCTTCGGCATGGCCGGCGGCGTGCTCGCGGAGCAGATACCGCCACCCGCGGCGCAGGACGTGTCGCAGGATACTCAGCAAACCTTGACGCAGCAGACGGCGGACCCGGAAGCTCGAGCCGACTCGTACCGGGCGCAACGCGAGCGAGAGACGAAGGAAAGCGGCGCGATCGTGCGTGTGCCTGCGGAACGCGATTACGAGCCTGAGCCCGGCCAGGGCGGCGAATATGCGGACAACAGCGAGCTGAGGGATGCCTGGCTCGACGGCAAGCTCGAGGTCGCGTACGCGCTGAATCGTCACCTGAGCGCATTCAACATCGACACGCGCGTCGAGAACGGTATCGTGTCCCTGACCGGCGAAGTCGACTCGGAGGTCGACAAGGAGCTGGCCGGCGAGGTCGCGCGCAACATCGAAGGCATCGACGGGGTACGTAACGATCTGACCGTGCAGGCGCAGGACGCCGAGGCAGGTGATACGCGCAGCGCCGGCGCCGCGCGAGCCGAAGACGCCACGGGCGAACGCACGTTAGCGCAGCGGATCGACGATGTTACGATGACGGCCACGGTCAAATCCCAATTGCTGCTGGACGATCAGACGGAGGGACTTCAGATCGACGTGGATACCCGCGATCACGTGGTTACGCTGAGCGGCAACGTCGAGTCCGATGCCGAACGCCGGCTGGCCGAGCAGATCGCGGGCAGCGTCGATGAGGTCGAGCGCGTACAGAATGAGCTGCAGGTCGGCACTGCCACCGGGCGGGACCGGCAATAAGCGTGCAGCAGCGTAAGCCTGCGTCTCCCCTTACCCCATTCCAATGGGGCCGGGGCTTGGCGCTCGTATTGTCCGCCGTGTTGCTCGGCGCGTGCCAGAGCGCGTATTACAACACTCTGGAGGCGGTGGGCTTTCCCAAGCGCGATCTGTTGGTGAGCCGCGTCGAGTCGGCCCGCGACGCGCAGGAGTCCGCCAAAGAGCAGTTCGAGTCGGCGCTGGAGGAATTCAGCGCCGTAGTGCACTTCGACGGAGGCGAGCTGGAGCGCCAGTACGAGAAGCTCGACGGCGAGTACGAGCGCAGCGAAGCGAAAGCGGATGCCGTCAGCGAGCGAATCGAATCGGTCGAGGATGTGGCGGGCGCCCTGTTCGCGGAATGGGAAGACGAGCTCGACCAGTACAACAACGACAGCCTGAGGCGAAACAGCGAGCGTCAACTGGCGGAGACCCGCGATCGGTACGGCCAGCTCATCGAGGCGATGCGCCGCGCCGAGGCCAGGACCCCGCCTGTGCTGGCGGCGTTCCACGACCAGGTGCTCGCCCTCAAGCACAATCTGAACGCGCAGGCGATTGCATCCCTGCAGAACGAGCTCGTCGCGGTCGAGACCGACATCGCTGCGCTGATATCAGACATGGAAGCGTCGATCCGGGAAGCCGACGCTTTCCTGAATGCCATGGAGACATCCTGAATCGCGCCGGACCAGGCGGCGCGCGCGACATCGGCCGGCGGATTCTGGCACAATGCCGCTTCGCCGAACCGGGTGGTTTGGCACAGAAGATGCAATAACCTTCGACACATCCAATTTCCCACGGGAGGAGATCGCAATGATCCATAAGCTGCTGTTGATCATGATTGCCGCCACGGGCTTCGCGCTCGGCGCCTGCGAGCCGCAGGGACCGGCCGAAGAGACGGGTGAGGAAATCGATCAGGGCATCGACGAAGCCGGCGACGAAATGGAGGAGACCGGCGACGAGATCGAAGACGAATTCGACGATACTCCCTGATCCGTCCGTTCAGCCAACCGGCTGCCGCAAGTGAACCCTTCGGCAGCCGGTCTTCTCGAGTCCTACAGACGCTGCCTGCGCAACCAGGCACGCAGCCCGAGCGCCGCGCATCCGGCGACGACCAGCAATGCGACGATGATACCGATGCTAGTCCAGCCCGGCTCGCGCAACGCCGCCTGCAGCTGGCGCATGAAGACGGCGATGAACACGATATCGACGAAGATGCCGATCGTGCTGCCCAAGAAGTAATGCCCGAAGCGGATGTGCGACGCGCCGGCCACCAGATTGACGATCGAGAACGGCGCGAGCGGCAGCCAGCGAACCAGCACGGAAGCGAGCACGCCGCGGCGAGCGAGGGCGCGGCTTATTCGATTGAGCCGCACTCCGGCCAGCCTGCGAATGCTCTCGCGGCCCATCGAATGGCCGAGGCCGTAGACCGCCGATGCGCTGGCGAGCGAGCCGATCAATGCGTAGACGATGCCCTTGCCGGTGCCGAATACCAGCACGGTCACCACGACGAGAACCGTGATCGGCGCCACTAGCAGGCCTCCGGCAACGTAAGCCGCGACGACCAGCAGCAGCGCGAGCGGGTGATCCTGGTACGCCGTGACATGCGCCGCCAGATTCTCGACGTTCAGCCATTCCGACAGCGGCGTCCATTGCCAGGCAACGGCGAGCGCCGCGAACAGCGCAAGCAACGTCGCGCCGGCGACGCCGAAACCGATCCAGCTTCGCGGCGCGGGCGGCACGAGCATGCGACTCAGGCGCTCGGCATCGACCGGATGCTCGGGACGGGTTTCGAAACCCGAAGGAAGCGTTTCCGCCGTTGGAATCGCCGCGACGGCTTCGAGCGGCCGCAAACCGCGTTCGCGTCCGGCATGCTCGTCCACGAAACGCAGCAGGGTAGTGCCGTCGTGCATCCCGGCGAGCGACGGCCCCGTCGCGATCCCATTGCCCGTGTGACCGCGGAGCAGGCGCATGCGAATGCTTTCGATGGCCGTTCGGGCCTCTTGCGTCCCGGCTTCGAGCGCAATGTTCAATTCCGCATCGAGACGCATCGAGCGTTGCGACAGATTGGCGGAGCCGACGCTCAGCAGACGATCGTCGACGATCAGCACTTTGCCGCGCACCTCCGTCTGCGCGTCGTCGCCGTTGTGCGGGTAGCAGGCGCGCAGCCTGCCGTGCTCATCCGAATCCCGCAGCCGGCGGATCAGGTATGCCTGACGAACGCCGATTTCATTTTCGGCCAGCCAGCCATGTGTCGCGCGCGGCAAAATGACGACTATTGCCGGCCCATCAGGCTCGCGCAGGCGAGCGGCCAGCGCATCCGCCACGCCCGGGGCAGTCAGGTAATGATTCTCGATATAGATCGCGCAGCGGGCCGCGCCGATGGCGTCCGCATACAGGTGCTCGATCTCGCGTACCGATTCGCGGGCATCATACGCGGGCTCGGTACGCGCGAGGCCGGCTTCGATGCGCTCGAAATCGGCAGCTACGTCTTCGGGCCAGGCATCGGCCGCCTCAGGCGGCGCATGGTTCATGGCCTCTCCCGTTGCACGGCGCCAGCGCTCGCGGGCCAGCTCGCCCAGCGCTCTCGCCGGAATCCCCTGAATCATCGCCTGTACATCGTGCCGCTCCGCATCGGTATCCTGCGGGCGGCGGAGATCCAGGCCGCCGCAGAATGCAACGTCATCGTCCACTACGACGAGTCTCTGATGTTGCGTGGCGCCGGGCGGATGACGGCCGTCGAGATGGAAGCGCAGTCGCCCGTGGGTCTTCCAGTTGGCGCGGAAGATGGGCAACCAGTCGCTGACGTCCGCGTACAGCGACGCGAAGTCCCAGATGAGAATGAAGACTTCGAGCGCCGGGCGGCTCGCCGTCAAGGCGTCGAGAAATTCACCGAGCGCTTGCGGAAGGTCATCATCGGGCGGGCCTCCGGGCAGGTGCAACTGGTCGTCCACGTCCCAGCCGATGATGAATATCGAGCGTTTCGCGCGCGCCAACGTGCGGCGCAAGGCCTGAAAATACGCCTCCGCGTCGATCAGCACGGCGGCGCGCCGCGCCTGCGCGATACGCCAGCAATTGACACCCGGACGCAGAATGGTGTCCCTTTTCAACCAGGAAACCTCTGAGTAATACGTCGCACCGGCCCGTCACCCCGGCGAAAGCCGGCCCGTCACCCCGGCGAAAGCCGGGGCAGTATATTCAACAAACTGGATTCCACGTCGGTTTTCGCCGGAGTGACGACGCTGGAAGGACGAAACAGATCAGAGCGTGCCTGCGTGCCGAAGCCGGAGTGGCACCCGATTGGCGGATTATTGGATTATTCGTTCATTGTCCCCGGTCGGATCGCGCGCGCTCCCATTCGCCGAAGCAACCGAGGCCGCAAAAGTAGAAGAGATCATCGCGAGATTCGGCCTTCGTGGCCACGTGCTCATCGATCTCGGAGTTGCAAACGACGCAGCTCACTCGCGGCGTCCCCGGGGGCCGCGCCTGCTTCTGCCGTAAATCGGTCTGCGAGGATCCCTCGTCATCCTGATTCGGCCCCGGTTTCGAGCTGTGTTGCCTGGCATCCATCGTTGCTCCCTGCACCGTCCCGGGCGCTCCGTCAATCGTGTACGTTCATGCTCACGGCGAGCAAAGTGCGTTTGCTGACCTCCAGCAGGAATGCGCGGCCATCGTCCTGCCGGTGCAGCGAGCTCCAGGGCACCGTAACGACACGCCGCACCCCGGCCATTTCGTGTTCGTCGAGAGTCAGCAGCGCGTATTCGATGCGCCCGTCCTCCAGATCGAGCACGAGATCCTCGATACGACCGAGATGCTCGCCGCGGCCGTTGCGCACCACACCCTCGAAAATCCTGCTCGCCCGTCTGGCGTCCGTTTTCATGCTGCGCTCGATTTGAGTTTATCCTCAACGATGCAGGAAATGTGCCAGCCGCGCCCAGAAACGCGAACCGAAGCGCATGCGCTCGGTGCGCTTGCCTGCGCTTCACGACAACTTGTATTTCTTCAACCGGTTGTAAAGCGTCTTCGGGCTGATGCCGAGCACGGCTGCCGCCTCTTTCCGATCGCCGCCGCAATGCTCGAGGGTGGCAAAAATGACCCGTCGCTCGACATCCTCGAGACTGTGGCCGATCGCCAGGCGCACGTGATTGCCGCTCGTCGGATGACCTGATGGAATGTTCCCGGGCAGGTCGTCACCGGCGATCTCATCGCCTGACAGAATATATGCGCGCGCAACGACATTTCTCAGCTCGCGCACGTTGCCGGGCCAATCGTGCAGGCGGAACAGTTCCAGCACCTCGTCGGAAAATCGCTTCTCGACGCCGGTCTTTTCGATGTGCTCGCTCAGAAAGCCGTTGGCCAGGTCGATCACGTCCTCGCCGCGTTCCCGCAACGGAGGCACGCGCAGCGGAAACTGCGCGATTCGGTAGTACAGGTCCTCGCGCAGCTTTCGATCACTCACCGCAAGGGCCGGGTCGAGATTCGTCGAGCACACGAGGCGCACGTCGACCTCGATCTCTTTCTCGCCGCCGACTTTGAAGAAGCGCCGGGTTTCCAGCACACGCAACAGCTTGACCTGAAGCTCGTGCGGCAGCTCGGTGATTTCGTCCAGGAACAGCGTGCCGCCGGCCGCCCGCGAGAAGTAGCCCTCGTGAGCGCGCGACGCGCCGGTAAAGCTGCCCTTCTCGTGACCGAACAGCTCGCTGTCCATCAGTTCGGCGGTCATGGCCCCGCAGTTCAGGGCGACGAACGGGCCCTGGTTGCGCCGGCTGTACGCATGGATCATCCGCGCCGCCAGCTCCTTGCCTACGCCGCTCTCGCCGGCGAGCAGCACCGCCGCTTCGGTTCCGGCGACCTTGCGGATGATGCGTAGGAATTTCACCATTGCCGGAGACGAGCCGGACATCAGATCGTGGGCGCCGGCCGGGGCTTCGTCGATCTCTGCGTCGGAACCGCGGTGCTCGAGGTACTCGGCCAACGCTTCGTCGAGCTGCCCGATGTCGACGGGCTTGGTGAAATAGGCCGAGGCGCCCACGTGCATGCCGCGCACGGCGGACGCTACGCTCGGTTCGTCGGCCATCAGAAAAAGGTCGACGACGTCGCCCAAATCGGCGCTCTCGAACAGACCGATGCCGTCGCCGTCGCGCAGCTCCACGTCGACCAGCGCGACCTGCGGGATTTCCTGCAGCAAGTTCCTGCGCGCCGCCTGATAGTTTGCCGCCGTCGTGACCGAGAATCCCCGCTTGCGGAATACCTCGGCCAGCGTAATCAGGCTGTCGGTGTCCTCATCGACGACCAGCGCGCGCAACATGGGATCAGCTACCCGCTGCCTTTTGTCTTGGTCTTGCCGGCGGCTGCATTCTTCTCGATGAAGCCGATGATCAGCGAAGCGATGTCCTTGCCCGTTGCTTTTTCGATGCCCTCGAGTCCCGGCGACGAATTGACCTCCATGACGACCGGCCCGTGGTTCGAGCGCAGCATGTCGACGCCGGCCACGTTGAGACCCATTATCGAGGCCGAGCGCACGGCGGTGGAACGTTCCTCGGGCGTGATCTTGATAAGCTGGGCCGTGCCGCCGCGATGCAAGTTGGAGCGGAACTCGCCTTCCTTGCCCTGGCGCATCATGGATGCCACGACCTTGCCGCCGATGACGAAGCAACGGATGTCGGCGCCGCCTGCCTCGGCGATGAACTCCTGCACCAGGAAGTTCGCCTTGAGCCCGCGAAAAGCCTCGATAACGCTCTCCGCCGCCTTGCGCGTCTCCGCGAGCACCACCCCGACGCCTTGCGTGCCCTCGATCAGCTTGATCACGACGGGCGCGCCGCCGGCGAGCTTGAGCAGATCCTCGGTATCGTCCGGGCTGTGCGCGAAGCCGGTCACCGGCAGGCCGATGCCCCGCCGCGACAGGAGCTGCAGCGAACGTAGCTTGTCGCGCGAGCGGCTGATCGCCACCGATTCGTTCAGCGGAAACACGCCGGTCATCTCGAACTGGCGCAGCACGGCCGTGCCGTAGAACGTCACGGAAGCGCCGATGCGCGGTATGACGGCATCGAAGCCGATGAGCTTCTCGCCCTTGTAATGCGCCGCGGGCTTGTGGCTCGCGATGTTCATGTAGCAGCGCTGGTGGTCGATGACCCTGGCCGAATGACCTCGAGCCTGCGCGGCCTCCACGAGGCGGCGGGTCGAGTACAGCTTGGGGTGGCGCGACAGAATCGCGATCTTCATAGAGGCCGGGATGCGCGAAAATCGAAGCGGACAGGGTAACATCAGCGCTGATTTGGAAGCGATAGGCGCCGTGTGCCGGGCACTATGAGCGGCGAGCTGGGACAAGCGATCGAGCACCACAAGGCGGGGCGGCTGGAGGAAGCCGGCCGGCTGTACCGGCGCCTGCTGGCCGCCGATCCGGCGAACGCAGACGCGTTGCATTTTCTCGGTCTCATCGAGCATCAGACCGGGCGGCCGACCGAAGCCATTTCGCTGCTTCGGGCGGCGATCCGCGCGCGCGACGACCGCCCGGCCTACTACTGCAATCTCGGAGTGGTGCTTCTCGAGCAGGACCGCCCGCGGGAGGCCGCCGAAGCGCTCGAGGCGGCGTTGGATCGCGCACCGGGGCTCGCCGATGCGCATTACAACCTCGGCCTCGTGCGCAAGCTCGAGCAGCGGCTGCGCGAAGCCGAGCAGTGCTTCCGGCGCGCGCTCAGCCTCGACGCGCGTCACGTGCAGGCGCTCGCCGTGCTCGGCGACGTATTGCGGCTCGGCGAGCGCTTCAGCGATGCACTCGACGCATGCCGGCGCGCGCTCGAGGTGGATCCCGGCCAGCTTTCCGTGACCTTGCGCGCTGCAGAGATCGCGCGCGAGCTCGGCGATCTGGACAGCGCCGCCGCCTGGTACGATCGGGTACTCGCGCTGGAGCCGGGGAATGCCGCGGCGCTTACGGGCCTGGGCGTCGTGCGGCGTCGCCGGGGCGATGCAGCGGGAGCGCTCGAGCTTTTCGCTGAGGCGCTTGCGATCGAGCCCGAGCTGGCCGGGGCGCACCGGCAGAAAGGCTTTGCCTTCAAGGATCTCGGCGATGTCCAGAAGGCAGCCGAGGCATTCCTGACCGGCGCGCGGCTGCTTCGCGAACCGGGCGCGACGCCGCAGCAGCGACTGTTCACGTTCTCGCGCACTTCGCGCGCGAAGCTCGAGCACGACCGCGAGCAGCTGAACTACCTCATGCAAAAGGGTCGGATCCCGACTTCGTGCGCGAGCATGGTCGAGGAGATCGACCGTCTGCTCGAGCGGTTGCCGCGCGGACCGGACGCCGGGCGGCTCGCCGACCTGCCGCTCGAGACCGAGCAACGCCTGCAAAGCTTCTATAACCGGCTCCTCTATGTTACCGACGCGCCGCGGCTCGCAGGCGCGGCCGTCAACCCCGCGCTCGATGCGGCGGGCATCGAAGCCGACTACGCCGCACGCGCGCCCGGCATCACCTGGGTCGACGGCCTGTTGACCCCGGCGGCGCTGAACAACCTGCGCAATTACTGCCTGGAGTCGACGATCTGGTTCGACTTCACGCACGTGAATGGCTATCTCGGCGCGTACATGGAGGACGGGTTCTGCTGCCCGCTGCTGTTGCAGATCGCGGAGGAGCTGCCGCGCGCCCTGCCGGGCATCTTCGGCGCGCACCGGCTCGCTCAGCTCTGGGCCTACAAGTACGACAGCCGCCTGTCCGGCATCGACATGCACGCGGACACCGCCGCGATCAACGTCAACTTCTGGATCACGCCGAGCGAGGCGAACCTGTCGCCCGAATCCGGCGGCCTGGTGGTCTGGGACAAGGAAGCTCCGCCGGACTGGAGCTCGAAGCGTTACAACTCGAGCGAGCGCGACGATCAGGCCGCGATCCGCCGGTTCCTGGAGTCGAGCGGATCAAAGCCGGTGCGCGTGCCGCACCGCCAGAACCGCGCTGTCATCTTCAACTCGGACCTGTTCCATCGCACCGACGAGATCCGCTTCCGGGAAGGCTACGAGAACCGGCGCATCAACGTGACTATGCTCTACGGGAAGCGAATTTCGTGAGAGAAGAGCTTGTCGTGCCTGCGGTCAATTGCCGCGCTGGCCGAACGACGGCTGGCCGAATGAATTTCACCCCTGCGGATTTCGCGTGATGTCCGTGGCTGCGGTATCCATGGGAGGATGGTCTCGGTCCAGTGCACGAAAGTCGGGATCCAACGCAAAATTCGAGTTTCCGTCCTTCTTTCTTTTTGCGCCGGTGGCCGCCTCACGATTCGACCAGCACATAATCGACCTGAAAGCTGATGCCGTCGCGCTCCAGTTGCAGGCTGAAAGCCGTTTGCCCGGCGAGAGCCTCGATGGTTTGTATGAATGTACCGGGATCGCTGGCCGGCGCGCCGTTGACGTGAGTGATCACGTCGCCGGGCACGATGCCGAAACCGGCGAGATCGCCGTCCTCCGCGATCGAGGCGACGCGGTAGCCGTAGACATGCCCCTCCGCCACCGCCGGCTCCAGCGAGACCTGGCTCGCGAGCCTCTGGCGGTCGGTCAAGAGCGCGCGGAATGGCCTGCCCGGCAGGGAAAAAAGCTGCGCATCGGACTTTCCTTCGTCGACCGGCACAGCGGATTCATCGACGGAGGCTTGCAGAAGCAGCCGCCGTTCATCGTCCGGGCAAATCAGCACGATCTCGTCCCGCGCGATCGAGCCGATCACGCAGTCGCCAAGAACGTCTCCTTCACGCACTACCTGTTGCGCGCTGCCGTCGCTCTCCAGTATCGCCACGGAGCGCGTATCGGTGACGACGGTGCCGACCAGTATCCAGCCGGCCGACAGCAGGCAGGCGTTCATCATGCCGGGAAGAAGTCTATCGGCTTGGTGGTGGTCACGGCTTCGACGTCCTTTTCCTCGAAACGGAAGAGCTTCACGCGCGCGACGAGCTTCTGCTCGAGCTCGGGCGCGCCGAGCTCGCTCGACACGATCTCGCACATCGTCACTTCACCCGAAGGCGCGATGGTCAGCCGCAGCACCAGCTTGCCCTCGAGCGTCGGATCCTGCCGCAACGCGCGGTTGTAAAGCGCGTAGATGGCGCCCTTGTTACGATCGAAGACCATTTCGATCTCTTCACGGCTGCGTGAAGCCTTCTGGCCGGCGCCGCTGCGCGCCGCCCCGCCGCGGCCGTTGCCTGCCAGCGGCGCGGCCACCCGCGTCGTGGTGCGGCCGGCCAGCCCG
>JBOIDB010000079.1:0-38105 GCA_050740235.1 Gammaproteobacteria bacterium | reverse complement strand
CGCAAGTGCCGCGGCCGCGACGCGCAGACCGCGCCCGGATTCCGGGCGGACGACTACTGCGTCCGCAACCAGGTCGCCGAGGCGCTGTTTGCGCTTGGTGAGCAGGATGCTGATTACGCCGGTCAGGTAGAAGCCCGGCAGCATGTCGACGACACGCATCAGATTGCGGACCAGCGCGGCGCCGTAACCGATCCGCTGCCCGGTCGTGGACTGCACGCGGATGCCGGCGGCGAGCTTGCCGAGCGTGGCGCCCCAGCGTGCCTCGCATATGACGAAGTACCCCAGGACCAGCACGATTTCGACCGCAATGAACAACCCGCCCGCGATGCCCGTCAACTCGAACCCGCCCTCGGTCGCGCCGCCGAACAGCATCGCGAAAAAACTGCCAACGACAAAGAACACGCCGAACATCGCCAGCGCGTCCAGTATCTGAGCCACAAAGCGTGAACCGAGCGAGGCGAACGTCACCGACCTCACGGCCGATGGTATTTCTGTATCCGCGGTTGCGGTATGCATGGCGCCCTCCTGTAGCATTCGAGATCAGGGCCGTGTCCCTTTGTCGCCGAACCAGCTCGGGCGTTACAGCGGCCGGCTGCGGCAAGGGTTGTTTTTGAGTGTGCGCGTGGCTACTGTGCGGAAGGAGCCGCGCCGCACGGGCTTCAAAGAAACAAAGTCGCCAATGGACACCGAGCGTTACACGGCCGGCCCTGGCTCCGAGACGGCTGTCCCGGACGTTTCCGACAGGTTTCCTTGCGAGGCGGATATCGCGGAACGCTTCCGCGAGCGGGTCCGATTGTTCGCGACTCGCCGCCTGGGCAACGCGGTGGCCGCCGAGGATGTCGCACAGGAGACGCTGCGGCGGGCGGTCGATGCGCTGCGCGCCGGCAGGATCGATACCCCGGCGGCGTTCCCGGCCTTCGTTTTCGCGACTGCGCGCCACATCTGCCAGCAGCATCACCGCTCGGCGGGCCGCGAGGGGCGCGCGCTGCACCGCTTGCACGACGACAGCAGTGCGCTCGGTCCGGCCGCGACCGATCCTTTTGCCGCCCTGGTCAGCGAAGAACGGGCTCGCAGCGTGCGCAAGGCGCTCGGCGGGCTGGCGACAGGCGACTGCGCGCTGCTGCGAATGCTGTTTCACGAGCAACT
Source organism: Gammaproteobacteria bacterium (assembly GCA_050740235.1). Lineage (GTDB taxonomy): Bacteria > Pseudomonadota > Gammaproteobacteria > Steroidobacterales > JACDCP01 > JACDCP01. The sequence goes on along the minus strand of JBOIDB010000079.1, from coordinate 36,959 downwards.
GGAGACCGCGGACGTCGCAACCCGGCTCGGCCTGTCGCCGACTGCCGTACGCGTCCGCAAGCATCGCGCGCTCAAGCGTCTCGGCGAGCTGCTCGGCGAGACGGATTTCTGAAATGTTTGCCTGCGAACGGGAACACTGAGAGCAATGAGCGCCCACGAGCAGAGCTGCGAATTCGCCGAGCGCGACCTGGAGCCGCGCTACCTCGCCGGCCGCCTTCCCGAGCAGGAAGCCGACGGGTACGAGGCGCATTATTTCGCCTGCGATGCCTGCTGGCAGCGGCTCCGGCGCGCCCTCGAGCTTAAGGCCGGTTTTGCCGAAGGCGGCGCGAAGACAGCCGCTGTCACAGTGCCGCGCTTCGAGCGCAACTGGTGGCCGATTGCGGCAGGCGTGGCTGCGGCCGCCTTATTGCTCGGCACCTGGCGGATGACGACCCACGACGACGCTCGCTTCGATTCATCGATGCGCGGGCCGGACGCATCCTGGCCGGTGAGCACACAGGTGGATCGGGACGTGCTCTCGGCAAGCTGGACGCCGGTGCCGGAGGCGGACGTTTACCGGGTGCGCCTGTTTTCCGCTGATGGGACCTTGCTCATGGAGCGGGAAACGCGCGACAACCGGATGGAGATCCGCCGCGATACCCTGTCACAAGTCGAATCAGAGCAGCCCGTCTATTGGAGCGTCGAAGCGCTCGACGAGCTGCGCACGTCCCTGGCGAGATCGGATCTGATTGCTACAGTTCCCGCAGAGGCTCCATGACGGCCTTCGTCGCGCCTGCAATCTCCGCGATGTTGCTTTTTCTTGCGCTGGGTGCAGCCTCGGCTGCGCCGTTCAAGCGGGCGGCGGAGGCCTCGCCGGCGCCCGATCCGCGATTTGCCGTCGCGGACACGCTTCGCGGCGAAGGCCGATTCGAGGAAGCGCTGAAAATCTATCGCGCGCTCCGTGACGAGTTCGAAGCGGCCGGCGACACGGCGCAGGAATGGCGGGCGCAGCTGTGGTATGCGGACATGCTGCGGCGGTCCGGCGATGCCGACGCGTCCGAGGCCGCGCTCGAGGAAGCCTTTTCGCTTGCCGGCGCACAACCCGGGCGCATCGCGGCAACTCGTCTGGGAAAATGCAACCTGCTTTCCCACCGTGGCGAGTCCGAGACAGCGATCGCCGAGTGCAGCGATGCGCTCGGGCTCGCCGAATCCATCGGCGACCGGGATCTCGAGGCCCGCGCGCATTTTCTTCTCGGCACCATTCACTCGCGGCGGGGCCGATTCCGGCTTTCGGTCGCCGAAACGGAGAAGGCGCTCGGGTTGCGCCGCCGCTACGGCGGTACGCCCTACGAGATGGCCGGCGTGTTGAACAGCATGGGTATCGAATATGCGGCCGTCGGCCGCCTCGGCGAAGCCGAGAACATGTATCGGGAGGGGCTCGAGCTGGCCGGCACTTTCGATTCCCCCTGGTACGCTTTCCATCTGCACAGCAACCTCGCTCACCTGCGAGGCCAGAGCGGCGACATGGAGGGCGCGCTCGAATCCATGGCCGAATCCCTGCGCGGGGCAGAGCAGCTAGGCGACACGCAGGGAATGGTGTACGCGCATAACAGCTTCGCCGAGTTTTACCTCCGGGCCGGCAATCGGACGTCGGCGCGGCGCCATCTCGAGAGATCGCTGGGCCTGGGCGTGGGCGTCGCCACGATCCATCGACTTATCGCGCTCGTCATGCTCGGCGAGATCCAGGCGGCGGAAAATCTCGTTGATCGGGCGGAGACGACGCTGAGGGAAGCGCTCGCCCTCGCCCAGTCTTCGGATTTCGGTCTTCAGGGGGTCAACATCCGCGCGGCGCTCACGCGCCTCGCCGTTCATCGCGGCGACGCGGACGCAGCTCTGCAGTGGGCCGAAGAAGCGGTGCAACTCGCCGAATCGCTCGGCAGTCCCGATGCGCTGATCAAGGCCCTCGAAGCGAAAGCCGCCGCGCTGGAGGCAGCGGGCTCGCCAGGCGCAACGGGCGCCTATCTGGAAGCGATCAACCTGCTCGAGTCATGGCGGGGGCGACTCGTGCTGGGCGATCTGCGCATGGGCGTCGCCGAGCCGCACTGGGCGATCTACGAAGGCGCGATTCGCAGCCTGCTCGCGCAGGATCGTGCCGCTGCCGCGTTCGAAGCGTCCGAGCGGGCCCGCGCGCGCCTTTTGCTCGAATTGCTGGCGGAGCGCGATGCTTCCGAGCCCGACCCCTCGCCGGCCGAGGGAATCAGGCGGCAATTGCGGGCACGGTTCCAGGAACGACTCGCCGCAACGGAAGATGCGGTGATCGAGGCCCTGGACGGCGAAATCCGGCAGCTCACGACATCGCTGGCGGCGCTCGAATCGGAATCCCGGCGAAGCGATCCGGCGACCGGCGCCGCGCGGTTTCCGCAACCCGCCGAGCTCGACCGTATCCAGGCCGAGCTGCTCGGTCCCGGGCAGGCCCTGATGTCCTTTTTCTGGGGCGACGAGGACGTGTACGGTTGGTGGATCACAGCCGACGACATGCGTGCGGCGCATCTCGGGTCCGTCGATGCACTGGCGGCGCGCATCGACTTCCTGCGCGCGTCGATCGAGCAGCCGTCCGGCGGCCCGCCCTGGCCCGGCCCGGCACGCGCCGCATTCGATGCGTTCATTGCTCCGCTGGCGACGAGAGCTGCCGAAGAAATCTTCGTCATTGCCGACGGCCCGCTGGCGCATATTCCGATAGAGGTGATGATACCAGCCGACGGCGCCGAGCCGCTCGGCGCCACGGCCCGAATCACTTACGGACCGTCCGCTGCCGTGCTGCTGAGCCTTGCGCGCTCGCGCAAGCCCGGGGACTGGCAACGTTCAATTCTGATTGTCGGCAATCCGGCGATCGACAACGACGCTTCGCGACTTGCGAGCCTGTGGCGCGACGACCCGCTCGCGCCGTTGCCGTACGCGGCAGAGGAAGCGCAGGCCATTTATCGGCTGTTTCGCGACGAACGCGCCGATCTGCTGTTGGGCGTCGAGGCGACGTTGAACGCGTGGAACGGGCTGCAGCCGGGGCGCTATCGTTACCTGCATTTCGCCGCGCACGCGCGCGTCAGCGACCGCAGGCCGGAGCAGACGCACCTCGTGCTGGCCGGGGGCCGTCTCGATCTTGCCGCCATCCGCGAGCTCGATCTTCAGACGGAGCTGGTGACCCTGTCGGCCTGCGAAACCGGGCGTGGCAGGCGCGTGCGCGGCGAAGGCATAATCGGCCTGTCCCATGCCTTCCTGGCGGCCGGCGCCCGCGGGGCGGTCGTGACGCTCTGGCGCATCGAGGATGAGGCGGCGGCACGTTTCATGCAGCATTTCTACCGGCGGCTGCATGAGGGCGAGTCGCCAGCGGAAGCCCTTTTGGCGGTCCGCCGCGAGCGTATCTCGGCCGACGATTCCGATCCGGCGCACTGGGCGCCGTTCGTGCTGGTGGGCGGGCTCTGACGTATTATTCGCCGCGAATTCCCCGCCCTCTTAGACGAACCATTCATGAGTCATTCGTACCGGGTCACATACCGGATTGCGCGCCGCGTCGTCATCGCGGTCGTCGGCGCCACCGTGCTACTGGTCGGTCTCGCGCTGACGGTGCTGCCCGGACCGGCCTTTCTCGTGATTCCGCTCGGGCTCGGCATTCTGGGGCTCGAGTTCGCCTGGGCGCGCCGCTGGCTCGGCACCTTCAAGGAAAAAGTGGGCGATACGGCACGCGCAGTCCTGAATGGGCGCAGCCAGGCGTCCGGCGAGCACGACCCGATCGACCGCGATCACGACCGATACTGAATTGAGCGAACCCAGACGCCTCGCGCGAACGGCGCAACAGCAAACGATCAGCATACGGGGCCTCGCCTACCGGCTGCACTGCTGGGGAGCACCGGATGGCGACCCGTTACTGCTGCTGCACGGTTGGGGCGACACGGGCGCAAGCTTTCAGTTCCTCGTCGATGCGCTCGGCGACCGGCGCGTGGTGGCCCCGGATTGGAGGGGCTTCGGTGACACCGAGTGGAGCGCCGGCGGCTACTGGTTTCCGGATTATCTGGCTGACCTCGATGCCATCCTCGATCATTTGAGCCCCGATGGTCCCGCGTGCATTGTTGGTCAAAGCATGGGCGGCAACGTGGCAGGTCTCTATGCCGGTGCGCGCCCCGAACGGGTGAAGGCCCTGGTGCTGGTCGAGGGCTTCGGACTTCGGGCATCCGACCCGCGCGACGCGCCGCTGCGCTATCGGCAGTGGCTCGAGGAGCAACTCGAACCTCGCGCATTCCGACGCTACGCTTCAATCGAAGATTTCGCGAACCGGCTCCGTGCCCGCAGTCCCCGGCTCAGTCCGGATCGTTCGCGCTTCGTGGCCGAAGCCTGGTCGCGCGCGGACGGAGAGGGCGGAAGGGTGCTGAAGGCCGACCCGGCGCACAAGCGCGTCAACCCCGTGCTCTACCGCCGCGCGGAAGCGGAAGCCTGCTGGCGGGCGGTGCGCACTCCGGTGTTGCTCGTCGCCGGTGAGGAATCGCCATTCGCGGGCCTGCTCGACGAAATGTGGCTGAAGCGCAGCGACAGCGGAATATTCCCGGACGCCAGGCGCGAAACCATCCCGGAATCCGGTCACATGGTGCACCACGAACAACCCGAGCGGCTGGCGGAGCTGATCGAGAGGTTTCTGCGGATAGTCGGTTGAAGCCGCTATGTAGGGCGGATGGCCAGGTTCGTTCCGACCAAGCGAGTATCGGGGAGCGACTCGGGACGAACCTGGCCTTCCGCCGATGGGGATCTTCCCGGGTTCAAGCTAACGAGCCAAGCCTCTCCGCGTGACGAGATAGGTCGCGAAGCTGCCGAGCCAGTGGCCGCCCTCGTAATGCTCGCCGGTCACCGCGGCGAGCCCGGCAGCGCCATGCGCCGCGGCTGCCGCGGCGATGGATGACTTGCGCGGATCGTCCTCCGGCAGGCTTGCCGCCATGCCCTCGAGCATCCAGGCGCGGCTCAGATTCAATCCGTTGAGATGCGCGAGCTTCGGATCGCTCGGATCGCTGACCACCGCCGGCTCGAGCCAGTCCGCTGAGCCGTCCCGCGGAATCCGCGGCAGGAAGCCGTGCAGCCATTTCGCGTACGCCTCCGGCTCCAGCACGCGGCGCAGGAGGTCCGCTTCGGCAAGGCAGGGCGAGACGAAGTCCTGGCCCGAAGGCTCGTACTCGAGCGGGCAGTCGCGATCCTTCAGATAATAGTCGCGCACACGGCTCTCCAGCAGCCGCCGCGTATCCGCATCGTCTGTCGCCTGCGTCCAGTCGAGCATGAGGCCGAATGCGAACGCCGTCTGCGAGTGCTCGCCGGCGCGGATCGGGTAATCGAGCTTCGGCAGCCAGGCGTTGAGGCGTTCCACGGCGAACGCTTCGAGCGGCGCGAGATGCGCCTGCCATTGACGCGCCTGCTCGTCGTCCCACTCTCGCAGCTCGGCGGCGAGCTGCAGCAGCCAGGCCAGTCCGTACGGGCGCTCGAAGGTGACGCGTCTTTCGTCGGATATGTAACGCACCTCTCCGCGGATGTTCTCCGAAGTCAGGCTCGCCGCCAGCGCGGCGCGCGCCGCGGAAGCGAATTCCGCGCCGGGATACAGACGAGCTAGGCGCGCCAGCAGCCAGTGACCGTGGACCGAGGAGTGCCAGTCGTAGCAACCATAGAACGCCGGCGTGAGCTCGCGCGGCGGCGCGACGTCGGCGTCGCTCTCCATTACGTGCGCGATTTTGTTCGGATACTCCTCGTGCACGCAGGCGAGCGCGAGTCCCGCGAAGCGGGCGGCGGCCGCCTCGTCCAGCCCGGCCGCGGCCGGCTGACCCGACACGGGAGATCCGGCCATGGACAACACCACCGCGCCGCTCGCCACCAGGCCGACCGGGAAATGCCGTCCCCTCACTCTCCTTCCCGGATGGGAGGACGCACGGTAAACCGGAATCGCCTGGCGCGCTTATTGCGAATCCGGATCAGTTTCCGTCTCCGGCGCTGCGGTCTCGGTATCCGCCTCTGCCAGCGGCGCCGGCGTGGCGAGCACGCCCACGACGCGGGGCTCTCCTTTCTCGCCGCCCGGGCTCTCGCTCAGATACAGTGTGACCATGTCGCCGACCTCGGGCTCCGGCGCGCCTTCGACGACGCTCGATTCGACGTTGAAGGTCATCTCCCGCGGCGGCACGGTCAGGCTGCCCAGTCGAACGGCATTCAGAGTGTAGACGACGATCTCGCCGCCTTCCATGGAGACAATTCGCGCCCGCGTCCTGCCGATGTCGCGCGGCCGGCCTTCCTCGATGCCGTCGAGAATTCGGCTCATGATGCGCGCTTCCGCCGCTCGCGCATCATCGGGATGATTGCTGGCGTATTCGTTGTAGGCCTGGGCCGAGTTGGCGCTGCGGGCCGCCTTCCAGTCGCTATCCGCGCTCGCCTCGGCGACCTTGTCGCGCGCGTCGGCCGCATGCGCGCCGGACTCGTGATCCGCGAGATAGGCTTCGTACGCCTCCGGCGTGTCTGCCGCCTGCGCTTCCTCCCAGGCCTGCGTCTCCGCGAGGGTGTCGCGTCGGGCGCGCGCCTCCGCGGCATGCTCGCCCTCCGGATAATTCTCCAGATAGGCGTCATAGGCCGCGACGGTATCTTCGGTACTGGCTTCTTCCCAGGCCTGCGGCTGGCGGTCGCAGCCGGCCGCGAGCGCGCCTGCCAGCGCCGCGACGATCAAGCAGTGTGTGAACTTCATGATCCGTTCTCCCTTATTGTTGGACGACGAGAAAGTCTTTGAGCTGGGCGGCGAGCCCCTTGCACGCCGTCGCCTGCGTGCGGGCCAGCAGCGGAATCGGCACGATGATCGCCGGCATGTACGAAGTCCCCTGTGCCGCGGCGCTGATGCGGCCGACGTCCTCATGAGTTTCGAGATCCCAGACCGCCGCCTCGTATTGTGAATCCTTGTCCCACCAGGTGAAACCGAAGCAGCCGCCGCCGCCGGGCCCGACCGCGCAGGTCATGGAGCCCGCGCCTTCGCTGGTCTCGGTCGCGCCGTCGACCCAGACGATGTAGCGCACGCCCGTCTCGGCAAGCTTCTCGGCGATGAGCGGCTCGTCGAGCAGCTTCGGCAGCGTATCGACCGACAACGGGGCCGTGCGCGGCTCGAACCATGGGAACAGCGAGTCCAGGAACGCCTGCTCCGGCCGTACTTCGAGCGACCGCTTGCCGTTGGTCAGCGATTCGGTGATGCAGTCGGTGAACCCGGGTTCGGCTTCGTGCCCGCTGTGGTGCCGGCGGGCGAGAATGACGAGGGCCTCGCCGTCGGAGATGCCGGTCGCGCCCTGTCGCACCTGCTCGATCTGCGACGTGACACAGCCGGCCGGCAGCGTGCAGAGCGCTATCGCCGCCAGCGTATATGCGGCGCGTAGCGGTGAAATGGCCATGGCGGGCTGCTTCGACATCCGGTCAACGCGCGCCCGGCTGATCGTCCCCGGCCGCGCGTCGTGGTCCTGCGCTGTCCCTGTCGGCTTCGGTCCCGGCCCCAGTATAGTTCACCGGCGTGCGTTTCTCCTCCTGCGCCGCGAACCATTCGGGCACGTCCGGCTCGGTCTTGAATTTCACGGCGAGCAACGCGGCCGCATCGCGCATCGCGACGATGGTGGCGTCGTTGATGGAATCCTTCGCCTGCGCGAATTGCGAGCGGCTCTTGCCGTAGGCGCTGAGCGGCCATCTCTCGACGAGCTTGCCGGCCGGCGAATACAGGCTCATGCGGTAACGGATCCAGACCTCATAGAACTCGGACTGCGTCTGGTCCGGCGTGGCGAACTGGAAATCCTCGATACGCGGCTGGATGATGCCGTCGACGTTCCGGACCGGGCTGCCGGCCGTCGGCAGCTCCTCGACGCGCACCAGCTGCGTGAAAATACCGGCGAGCACGCCGTCGAAGAAGCTCACGTGAATGGCCCCCAGCTCGACGACCCAGGTGCGGCCGGTCAGCAACTTCTCCTCGTGCGTATAGGCTTTCAGCTCGTCGGGGTAATGCACGCCGACGACGTACGGCAACGGTCGCATGACGATCGCGGGAAATTCCCCCGTGACCGGTACTTCGGTCGTGATGCAGCCGGCCAGCGTGATGGCCAAAGCTGCGATGGCGACGAGCCGATATTGAAGCATGTCCCTTGCCCTAGCCCGGTCCACAGCGGCGACCGCTGCGGCGGGTCACTGAAAGTCCTGCAGTCCGACGAACGTGCCGCCGTTGCGCGCGCACAGAATTCGCATCAGATTGGCAAAACGCTCTCCGCCGCGCCCGGCGTTCCGGTTCGCAAACAGCACGGGAAAGCCCACTGCATGAATCCGCACGCGGCGGTTGCCCTCCGCATCGATGCGATTGAGCTTGTCCACGGTCTCGATGACGTCGTCGATCGAGCCGCCGGTGAAATCGTCGCCGAACACGTAAATGCTGATGTTCTTGTCCGGCGCCCAGAATTCCTGGATCGCGGCGTTGATGCCTTCGACCGGGCTCGAGTTGCTGAACGGGTTCCAGGTGCGCATGACGTCGAGGATGGCCTTGCGGCGGGCCGGCGTGTCCGGAATCCACTCGCCGCGATACTGCGAGAACATATAGCCGCCCTGGTCGTTCATGACCTGAATGCCCTTGAGCTCCGGATAGATCTCGAGCGTCTCCGCGAGCTTCTGCATCACCATGTCCCAGGCATAGTTGAACATGCTGCCCGAGGTGTCTATGACGAATATTACGTATTCGCTGTCCACGGGGATGCCGCCGACCAGATTGTCTTCCGGGTCGCGGCGGAAATCAGCGCCGAGCAGCCGGCGCATTTCCTCACTCAGATCCTGCTTCGCGGTGGCGAGCCGGCCGGCGATGATGTCGGCGACCGTGGCCTCCTGCTCGGTGGTCGCATAACGCCCTTTGACGGACGACAGCTCCGCTTGCAGGCGCGCGAGCCGCTCCTTGTATTGCGAGAGCTGCTCGCGCCGGTCGAGCAGCTCGCGGTTGACGATTTCCGTGTCGCCACGGATATCGAAGAGCTGCTCCTGCAGGTTGTCGATGATGCCGTTCAGCTCTACGGCGCTCTCCTCGAGCACCAGCGGCTGGGCGACTTTCGAGATCACCAGCAGCAGGATGATGGCGCCGAAGCCGCAGCAGATGCAGTCGAGGAACGAGAGGCTGACTTCCTCGATGTCGCGCCGGTTCCTCACGGCCAGTCCTCCGACGGGCTCAGAAACGAGCCGTTCGTGACCTGAGCCAGTTGCCAGTAGGCGCCGGAGGCGGCCGGATCGCCTTCCATCGGCAACAGGATGACGTTTACCGGAATGCCCGTCGGCAGGGTTTCGACCGCGCGCTCAAAATGCCGCACGCGGTCCTTCCCGGACACCGTGCTGCGCCGGCCACGTTCTTCGCCCTGCGTGGGAAGTCCGTCCACGATCAGATAGATGTTGTCGGGCGCCGGCCGCAATCGGTTCACGACGGAGAGCGCGTTGATGAGGCTCGTGCCTTTCTCCGGCACGGTCTCGCGCAGCCGTTCGATCGCCTCCGTGAGCTGGGCGCCGTCCTCCGCTTCGAGCCATTTGCCGTCGGAGCCGGGGATCAAGGGCGTCGGCGCGACATTGAAGGCGTAGATCTGGAACTGGCTGGCCGCGGGGATTTGCGCCGTCAGCCAGTCGACCGTGCCGATGGCGCGCTGCCATTTGCGCGCGTTGAGCTTGTGCTCGGTCGACATGTTGCGGCGGCGGATCACGTTGACGATGGTCTCGTCGAGCATGCTCGCCGAGGCATCGACGAGGATCAGAATGCGCTTGCCGCCGATCTTGAGCCCCGTCAGATACTGCCGGTCGCCCTCGCCGACGAATGCGCGCAAATCCTCACCCTGCTCTTCGCGGGCGGCGCGCTCGTCGGCAAGCCTCCGCTGCTCCTCGGCGGTAGTCTTCAGATCGGCCTTCAGCTCGTTGATGTCTTCCTGCCTGGCCAATGTCTCCTTCTCCAGCGAAGCGAGCTCGACCTCACGGTCCTGAAGCGCCTGAATGACGCGCGCCGACAGGCCCTCCGTGATCACCGCTTCGCGTTCGGCCCGGGCCAGCGTATTGCGCAGCTCGACGAGATTCTCCTCGCCGTCGAGCACTTCCTGCTCCAGCAGGCGGACTTCCGAGAGCAGGTTGCGATTCACCTGCTCGGCATGCTCCTCGACCTTGTGATCGATGATCATGTAGAACAGCACGATGGCGCCGAAGCCACAGGAGATGACGTCGAGGAACGACAGGCTGAAGGTCGAGAATTTGCGTTTACGCGCCATCGCGATCCACCAGCGCGATCAGTTCCAGCACGTCGTCCCGGCCGGAGCCGATGCGCACCCGGTCGCCGAGAGCGAGATGCGCCTTGCCTTCGACGCGCTGGTCGTTCACGAACGCAGCCTCGGCGCCATGGTTCTCGAGCACGGTGCGCGGGCCGCGCGCGTAGACCGTGCAGATCGTCTCGGCGCCGTTCAGCGAATCGCCGACGCGCAGACCGGAGTCGCCTCGGCCGATCCGGCAGGCCACGGCGCCGATCGCGTAAGCACGGGATCGATACAACAAGTGAGTCGGCCGCTGCGGCGAAGAAATGGGGACATCCCTGATTTTCCGCCGAGAATCAGGAATGTCCTCATTTCTCGCCGGAACCTCGGCCGGCGTGGCCGACGCGGCTTTCTGCGAATTGCGCCTGCCGGAGAGCGGCGGCGCCGGCAGCGCGGTAACGAAACTTACGGCGTCACCTTCCGAACGGATGCGCTCGACGTGGGCGAGCACGCCGCGCGCAGCCGCATCCGGCGCGAGCACGATCGGCGCAATTCCCGCGGCCTCCGCGAGAGTGTCCGCGAGGCCGGGCAGACGCGCCGCGCGATGGGTCAGCAGCAGTGTGCCGGGCTCCCCGGCCAGCGCCGCGCGAATCTGATCGGCGATGGCGTCGTATTGGCGGCGCACGCGGTCGAGCAGGCTTTCGCGCGTAAGGCTCACGCGGTGCGTCTTGGGGCCGGCCTGCATTTCCAGCAGCGTGACGTCGGCGCTTGCGAGCTCGTCGAGCCAGGCAGGCAGCCGGTCGTAGAGCGCCTGCTCGGTTTCCGCCACGTGCAGGGGATCGAAACGCGTGTGACTCACGTACGCATCCGCTATGAGATCGACCCAACGCTCCCGCAGGCCGGCAAGACCCGCCTGACGAATATCTTCGACGCCGGTGCGCGTCAACTGCTCGCCCCGCCGGATAAGCGTGAGCACGGCGCGGTGCAGGAGGAGATCCAGATGCAGCAGATCGCCGCCGGCATGGGTTTGCGTCGCCGCGGCCACGGCCGCGTCGACCAGTCCGACCGCCTTCAGCGAGCATTCCCGCGTGATGCCGAGCAGCAACGCGAGCTGATGATTGTCGAAGCTGCCGGGCACGGCGAAGACCGCTTCGCGGTCACCTGCATCGAGCGCCTTGCGCAGATCGTCGAGCTGCGCATAGGCCAGGTCCGCATGACTGCGGATCTGCGCCGTCGGCTTGGCCACGGGCTCGAGGCTCAGCTCGTCCCAGAAGCGGTTGTTCGTCCAGCGCGGATTGAGGCGGGCCGCGCGTAAGGCCGGCTCGCCGACGATCGTGCGATCCGGCTCCACGATGGCGTATCCGGGGCTCTCCAGCAGTATGCCGGTCTCGTCGGCGACGATCACGCCGCTGTCGTTGAGCTCGAAAACCAGGAGCGTCACGGAGTAGCCCTAACGCGTTTGCATATGGCGGATCAGGTGATCGTCCGCGTAGCTTTGGGCGTCGAGCACGAGGCGTTCCTGCATCAGTTGCAGCTGATGCACGAGGAACATGAGCACGATGCTGAGGACGAGCGCCACGAACGTCGAGTTGAAGGCGACGCCGAGCGCCTCGGTGACGCCCGAGATGTCGCCCTCGACGGCCCGGTAGGCCTGGCCGAGGGCATCGCCGATGCCGCGCACCGTGCCGATGAAGCCGATCGCCGGAATCGCCCAGGCGATGTAACGCACCATGGACAGCTCCGAATCGAGCCGGTCGTTCTCGGTTTCGCAGACCGCGCGCACCGCCGTGGACACGTCCTGCACGTTGCGCGTCGAGCGGAATCGCTGCAGCGCCGCCAGCAGCACGCGCGGCAGCAGATGGCCGCGTACGCTTTCCGGCAGGGCTTGCAACGGCCGCGCGTACTCGCGCGTGTCTTCGGGAAGAATGCTCTCGCCCTCGGAGATCGCGATCAGGTCCTGCTCGAAGAGCTTGCGCTCGCGCGTCGTGGCGGCGAACTTGTAACTGATGATCGCCAACGCCCAGAGCATGAGAATGATCTCCGATTCCTGCTCATAGTCCTTCACGATCACGTAGAAGGACCGTTCGGCGACGTAGTTTTCCTCTGTCTGCGCCTCGGCGGCCTGCTGCTGGAGGATGACCTCGGCGCGAGGGCGGATCACCGACACGTAGATCGCATGCACGATGATCGTGGCGACGATCAGCGCGAAGACCTGATAGACGAACTCGACCGGGAAATTCTTCTTCATCGTGTAAGCTTCCGCGACTTCGTTGCCGGGCACAATGCCGCGCCGGGCAGCGGCGAACAGCTTGAGCAATCGATCGAGCATGTCGGGACCCCGGTCAAATATCTACGGGAAAGGAGACGGGCAGGTCGAGAGAGATCTCCTCCGACGGATCGAAGGTGTCGGGCGAGGGTGGGGCCTCGCGATCCTCGACAGGCTCCGGCTGATCGTCGGCGCGCGGCTCTTCGGCCGGCTCTTCGGTCTCGGCCGGCGTCGCCGCGTCTTCTTCCTGCGCGCCGAGCGGCGGCGCCGCCAGAACGAAGCAGCAGGCGATCGTCAGGGTGAAAGCGATGAAGGTGCGCATGGAAACCACAATCATTCGGCGTAACGCGCGATGCGGAAACCCAGATCCGGACGCGGCTTGACGCCGGAATCGCGCCAGGAAAGCCTCAGCTCGCTCAGGCCTCCGTGCATCCAGCTCGAGCCGCGAATGACGTGCAGCTCTCCTTCGGAGGGCCCCGTGGGGTCGACGGCCGGCTCACTGTCGGTGCCGGTATAGACCGAGTAAAGGTCGTGGACCCATTCTGACACGTTGCCGCCGAGGTCGAACAGCGCTGCAGGATTCGGCGCGAAGCTGCCGACCGGCGCGGTCGCCGCGTAACCGTCGTCGTAGCCGGCGAGCGTGTCCTTCGTCAGTCCGGCCGCCGAAGCGTCGGCAAAGTTCCCGGAATCCGGCGGCGCGGGCATCGTCATGCCCCAGGAGTACTTGAGCCCTTCATCGCCGACCACGCCCGCGAAGCGCGCGGCCAGGGACCATTCGGCCTCCGTCGGCAGCCGGTAACCCTTGCCGATCGTCTCGCTGGCCACGAGCACGCCGTTCTTCTCCACGTAGACCGGTGGCAGCGACTCCTGTTCGCTCAGCCAGTTGCAGTACCGCGCCGCCTGTTCCCAGGTGACGCGCACGACCGGCTGGTCGTCGTTGTCGAGGCTGACCTGCTGCACTATCCCCGAGCTGTGCGAGGCCAGAAACCGGCGGAACTCGCCGTTGGTCACCTCGTGGACGCCGATGTAGAACGGCCGGGTGATCCGTACCGGACGCTCGTTTTCATTCGCGCGCCGGCCCTGCTCGCGGCGCGGCGCGCCCATGGTGAAGGTTTCGCCCTGCAACAGCCGCAGCTGCTGCCCGGCGCTGGTACGGATCAAGGGCGGCGTGGCCGCCGCCGTTATCTGCGCGCGGGTCCTGAGCTCGATGCTCAGCACCTGGGGGAACCCCGGCCGCGGCGTGACGGTGTCGCTGAAGCTTTCGTAGCCCGCCTTTCTGGCTTCGATGCGCTGCGGCACCGCCGGCAGCGACAGCCGCCGTTCCGTCTGCTCCACGCCGTTCACATACAAATCGGCGTCGTCGGGCTGCAGATGGACCTGGATCACGCCGGCGATCGGCGCCAGCGTCAGGGTGAGGGTCCGATCCTCCGCTGCTCCGACATTTACGCTCTGGGTCGTCGTCTCGTACCCCGCTTTCGACAGGGCGATCACATGCGCCTCGCCCGGCGGCAGGGCGAGCTCGAGCGGCGTCTGCCCGCGATATCGGCCGGCGACCGTGACGCTCGCGCCGCCCGGAGAGCTGCGCAGCGACAGCAGACCGTCGGCTTTCTCGAGAGCGATCTCGGGGACTGCCTGCGGCACATTGCCGGTCACGTCGAGCTCGGTCTGCCAGGTCTTGTAACCGTCGAGGTGCAGAGCGACCTCCCGGACGCCGTGGTCGAGGTCCACCGTCAGCGGCGTGCGGCCGACCGTTTCGCCGTCGACGAGCACCGCCGCCGCGGCGGGTTGCGAGCTGAAACTCACCGCGGCCCAGCCCGGCACGAGCTCGAGGTCGAGTTTCTGCTCGACCTCCGCGCCCTCGATATCGACCGTTTCGACATAGGGCAGGTACTTCGGGGCGGCGACGACGACCTGATGCGGGCCCGGCTCGAGCCGGACCTCGACCGGCGCTTCGCCGCGCGGCTCGCCGTCGATGCTGACGGCGGCGCCGCGCACGTCGCCGGTGCGAATGCCGAGCACGCCAGGCAGCTTCACGAGCCGGTACTGGAACGCCTGGTTCTGCGCCTCGCCGATCTCGATGCGGGTTTCGAACGGCCGGTAGCCGGCCTTTTCGGCGCGCACGACATAGCTCCCGCTTTGCGCGAGATGCCGGCCGCCGATCGGCACGACCGGCAGAACGCCGTCCATGACCACGCGATCCGCCGGCGGGTCGAACTCGAGTCGCACCGCTTTGGCGGTGAACATGAAGATCGTGACCAGGACGAGCAGTAGCAGCGCCGTGCCGAACAGGATGGGCACGGGTTTCAGAACGCGCGGCCGGGGGCGTTGCGTGGCCGCAGCGGGCCGGAAAGTCACCGGCTCGATGACGACCGGTTGCTCCGCGTCGCGTTCCGCAGGATCGCGGTCTTCGGCGAGTGATTCCCGGGTCAAATCTTCTCCTCGCAACGCACTTCGACGGGCGCCGGCGGCTCTCCCGCCGCGATCTCGACTTCCCGCCGCACGTCGCGATAGCCGTCGCAGCTGCCGACGATCGTGTAGGTGCCCGGGGGCAGCTCGAGCTCGCGGCTCTCGAACGTGCCGAGCGTTCCCACCTTGTGCACGATGACTTGCGTGTGGTTGTCGGATTCGAGGCGCACACGCACCGGCGTGACGGCCTGCCTCAGCAGGTCATTCAGCTGCACGATCTGCTGCTCGAGGCGTGGACCCCGCTGCGGCATGCTCGACAGCTGCTGCAGGAGCGCGCTCGCGTTGGCGTGCACGTTCTCCGAATAAAGGCGCTCCGGCGAATCGAGATAGAACTGGAGCTGTTCCGAAAGCTCCGCGCGCGCGCGGCTGCGCCGCAGCCCGGCCTGCGCGAATGCGATGTCCGGATCGAGCTCGAGCGCCGCTTCGTACTCGCCGGCCGCGTCCTGCCAGCGTTCTTCCGCTTCCATGGCCTCCGCGCGCCGTCGATGCCCGGCGATCTGGCCGAGGCGGATGTTGAGCTCGACCTGGGCGAGCCCGTCGGCGGGGCCCGGTGCCGCCGGCTTGAGACTGCGCGCCTGCGTGAATGCATCGCGCGCGCCGGCAAAATCTTCGCTCCGGAGCGCGGCGAAGCCTGCGGACATGGATTCATTGAACCGGGCGTCGGCAATGCGCGCCTCGACGCGGGCGAGCGCCTCTCCCGCTTCGGCGAATTCCCCGTCGAGCGCGACGGCCTCGCGGTAGTCGCCGCCGGCCGCCTCCAGCCGGCCGGCCTCTTCGTGCGCGCTGCCCGATTGCATCAGCGCGAGCACCTCGTCGAGCGAGGCGGCGCGCTCGAGGCCGCTCAGCGCGCGGGCGTTGTCCGCCTCGATGGCGACCGCCAGCTCGAAAGCTTCCGTGGCGGCGCCTTGATCGCGACCCGCAAGCGCCGCATCGCCCCTGTCGAGCGCCGAGTCGAGCTCCGGGCCGACGCGCTCGAGCAGGGCATCCATTGCGCGATTGCCCGCCGTGTATTCCACGGCTGCCTTCTCATAGTCCTGCGAGCGGAACAGCTCGTCGCCGGCTTCCGCCCGGGCCTTCGCGGCGGCGAAATCCTCCGCGGCCCAGCGCTCGACGCCCTTCTCCTCGAGCTCGAACTGCTTGCGCAACAGGTCCCCGAGGATGTCCTGTGCCGCCTTGCGTTCGCGCGCAATCAACGCCTGCTGCCAGGGCGCGACGTCCGACTTGCGGGTGGCGCGCGATGGGGATGAAGTTCCGCCGGGTTCGCCGGGCGCCGCGGGATCGCCGACTTCAGCTACGGTTGCCGAAGGCGGCTCGACCGTGCGGGGCAGATAGAAGAACACGCCCGCCAGCGCGAGCAGCAGCAGGCCGAACAGCAGGCCGAGCAGCGCATTCGGCAGTCCGTGTCGGGTGCGCGCCGCCAGGGGCTTGCGTTGATGTCCCCGATGCGCGATCAGATCGATGGGAGCGATGCGCTCGAACTCGTCGTCCCGATTCTCTTCGGTCATGTCCCCGATGATCCGGCGTTTCGTTGCAGTTTCAACCGCGTTCGCAGGCGACCGCCGCGACGTGCCGCCTCGATGTCATTCAGTTCCCCGGGCGCGGTTGGCTCGATGGGTTGGATTCCCGGCGCGTTCAGGAGTTTCAGAGATCGGCCCGCTCGCGTCCTTCCTCTTCGAGATTTCGCCGATCGTAGGTGAACGAGCTCCGAAATCGCAGGCCGGCGGTGGCGACGGGCTCCCCATCCGCGATCCTCGGCCGATAGCGTGCCTCGCGCAAGGCCCGGATGACCCGTGTGTCCATGACCCCCGGCGGCTCGGATTCCACGAGCCGGAGGTCGACGACCCGGCCGAGCTCGTTGACGCTGTATTCGACGCTCACGAAGCCCTGCCCAATGTCCTCGGGCGCGGCATCCTCGCCGATCCCGGGCTGTCGCGGCCTCAGGTAGAACAACGGCACGGGCGAGCCGAAGAGCTCATCGATGATTTCGGCGGCCGCCGGGTCTGCGGCGAGCAGCTTCCAGGCTTCCGCATAGGTATCGAATGCCCGGACGCGCTCGCGGAAAATGAGACGCCAGTCGCCGAGGGCAACCAGCGTCTCCGCGAGATCGACGGTGTCGCCGGGATGGCGGGCATGGATCTGTATCGCGCGCTCGAGCGCCTTTTCACCTTCCGGCAGCGGACGATATTCGAGCCGATACGTGAGGGCGAGCGCGCGCAGCGGCTCGACGAGACTGGGATCGTCCTTGCCGCGATTGTCTTCGAGCAGGGCGATCTTGCGTTCGAGCAGGGCGCGTTCGGCGGGAAAGCGATTCTGCGAGTGATACCAGCTCGCCAGCGCGGTGATCGCAGGCAGCATGCGAATGCTGTCGGCGCCGTATTCGCGCACGGCGAGTCGCAATGCGGCGCGCTGTGCGAACTCCGCATCCTCCTGGCGGCCGAGACCGACATAGCTGCGCGACAGCGCATTGAGCAGCTCTACCTGAACGAGGTCGAACAACCCGTATTCGATGCGCGTGACGTGCAGGGCGCGCTCGAGTGCCTCTGCGGCACGCTGGTAGTCGCCCGCCGAATTGGCGCTCGTGCCCAGTCCGCGCAGGGGCTCGATCAAGTGCGAGTCCATCGCGCCGCGCAGTGTCTCCACGAGTCGCACCGCCTCGGCATAGTCCCCGGCGGCGGCGAGGAAGTCGCCGGCGCTGGCTTCCGCGTCCGCGAGATCCAGCAACGGTTCGATGATCTCGAGAGAATCGCGGCCGTGCTCCCGCGCAGCAGCGGTGAGCGCGAGCCGCGCCGCCTCGATCGGAATCTCGCTGCGCGCGGCGTCGACGGCCGGCGCAGCATCCGGCTCCGCAGCCTGTCCGGGATCGGAGACTTCGCTGCGCGATTGCGCGGCGGCAGGCAATCCCGCAAGCAGCAGGCCTGACGCCGCGAAAGCCCGCAACGCTGCGCGAGCCTGCAACACTGTCCTGGCTATTGGCGCCATCCGAGTGTCGTTGGACGGAGAACGGGGGCCGTCCCCATTTCCGTTCTCAGCAGTTCGAGTGTCCCATCCGTTCCTGGAAATGGGGGCCGTCCCCTCTTTTTGTCCGTCAGTAGATTCTGACTCCGCCGAAGCGCCGGCGTATGAGGTAATCGAGAAAGGCCAGGCCGGCGATGAATCCGAGCAGCAGGCTCACGCCGAGACCGGCCATCACCCACGAGCCGGGCACCATGAAGCCGATCGAGTCGATGCGGCGTTCGAGTGCGCTGTTTTCCTGCTCCGCTGCCTCGAGCGCGCGAGTTGCGTCCTCGGCCGTCGCCAACCTGCTTTCGAGCGAGGCGACGCTCTTCGATGCACCCGCAAGCTCGCGGCGGGCCGCGGCAAGCTTCTCGGTCAGCGAGGCATTGCTCGACTCGAGCGCGGCCAGCCGCGTGCGCGCCGGTTCCTCGGAAACCAGATAGGTCGCGCGCACCCAGCCTTCGGCGCCATCCGGACCGCGTACCCGTGCCGTGTTGCCGTTGCGCTCGAGCACGTCGAGCGCTGTGCCGCTCGTCAGATACCGCAACGGGTTTTCTCTCGTCGCCGGATCCGCATAGAGCCCCAGCCGCAGGATGTCGGTGACGTACATGATCTCCGCCTGCGCCGGCGCGGCGGCAACGACCAGCAGCCACGGCAGCAAGCCTTTGAGCAGCGACATGGCTTCCCCTCGCGAAACCTCGAAGGACCGATTATAGGCCCAAGCGAATCGCGTCCCGAAATCGCGTAGTCATTGCGGGGAGGTGCCGGGACTTCGCCCGAGTCGCTCCCCGATACTCGCTTGGTCGGGCGACGTGCGGATACAGCCACTGGAGAAAAAAGGGTCTTCGATCAGCGGTTCTCGGCGAGCCGATCCCGCAGCAGGCTGGCCACGGCTTCGTTTTCCTCTCTGCTGGCAAGGTCGAGCGGGCTGACGCCGAAATTGTTCATGGCATCGACGGTTGCCCCGCCCTCGATGAGTGCCCTGGCGACGTCTTCGTGTCCGTAGTACGCCGCCCAGTGCAGCGGCGTGTCGCCGTCCTCATCGCGCGCGTTGACGTCGGCGCCGGCCGCAAGCAGCAATTTGACCGCCTCGGGACTGCCCGGCGCGATCGCCCGATGCAGCAGGGTGAAACCGTCGCCGTCCCGCTCGTTGACGTCCGTGCCGCGCGCAATGAGCAGCTCGACGACCTGTGCGTGGCCCTTGATGGCCGCCGCCTGCGCGGGCGAGCTGCCGTCATCGGCACGCGCATCGACGTCGGCTCCGGCCTCGAGGAGCATCTTCGCCACCTCGAGATTGCCGGCATCCGCCGCCGCGTGGAGCGGCGTCGCATTGAATTCCGTCGCGGCATCGATGCGCGCGCCGTCCTCGATGAGTTCCCGCGCCGCCTCCGTATTGCCGTGCAGCGCCGCCCAGTGGAGAGGTGTCAGGGAGTCCGCTCCTTCGGGACTGACGTGCGAGCCGCGGGCGACCAGCATCGAGATCACCTCGGCCGAGCCGGCAATGGCGGCGTAGTGAATCGCCCGGTATTGAATGCGGTCGGCGACGTTGACGTCGGCCCCGGCGTCGAGCAGCAGCTTCACGACCGCCGGAAAATTCCTGGCGGCCGCCATGTGCAGCGCTGTGCTTCCCAGATCATTGCGCGCATCGATATTCGCGCCGCTTTGCAGCAGCAGCCGGACCACATCGGGATTGCCCAGCTCGGCGGCGGCCTGCAGGGGCGTGGTATTGCCGGTGGCCTTCGAATCGACCTCGGCGCCCAGCGTGATCAGCCGGCTCGCGGCATCGCCCTTGTCGGCCATGATCGCCCAGCGCAGCGGCGTGAGGCCGCTGCCGTCGGGCGCGTCGATGTCGGCGTCACGCCCGGCCAGCAGGTCGATCATTTCCAGGCGGCCGTTGCCCGCTGCCATATGCAGCGCCGTGCCGCCGTCCTGTTCCGATTCGGCGTCGATTTCCGCGCCTGCGTCGAGCAGCTTTTCGGCCGTATCGAGGGCGCCGTAGTTGGCTGCCCAATGCAACGGCGGGTAGCCCTTTTCGTCCCGCGAGTTCGGCTCGGCGCCGTCGTCGAGCAGGCGCTCGAGTCTTTCGATATCGCCGTCGCCCGCCGCTTCGTGCAGCGGATCGGCGAGCGGGGCAGTTACCCAGAGCGCTGCGCCCAGCGCAATGACGTGGCGCCACGAGCACGGATATTTGAGCATGATGTCCCTCGGCCGGGTTCGGATGGCTCGCGAAGCGCGTTCAGGATGTGACCGGATGCCGCGGGTGAAGTTCGCGGGCGCGCGCTGCTCGCGCTCGTTCGCCGGCGCTCGGCTGCCTTGCGCTCCGGTCACTGAAGACTATACTTGAAGTCGGGAAGTTCCGAGGAAATCGGCGTGTCCGGAGGCCGTTCGAAGCCTGAGCCGATACGCATGGCGTGTGGTTTCGCCATGTTGGCGCTGGCGGGGTGCGCCTCGAACGACGTCTACGAGCCCGAGCCTAAATTCGCGCAGTTCGAAGCCGACACGGAGAAATCCGAATTGACCGGCTCGCGGATTGCCGACTACGGTTCGCCGATCGAGCAGAGTCTCGGCGCCCTGGCGCCGACCTCCGTCATCACGCGCGACCTCATGGATCGCTACGGCGAGAGCAACCTGCAGCGGTTTCTGCACAGCCGGTTCCCGAACATGGTATCGGGCGGCGGCGTCAACATGAGACCGATCGAACCTGCCATCGTGCGCCGGGGCGGTCCTCGCGACTGAGCCCGGCCGGTTTCCCGCCGGAACTCCGGACCCTCTGCCGGGTCACTAACTAGGTAGCGTTGGGGGTTTTCACGCCAACGCTGCCGGCCGCGTAAGGGAGAAATTGCCAGCCCGAGGGTAACGAAATGCCAGAATCATCAAAGATCTGCGCGAGCTGCCTTTGTGGGCTCGCCACACTTTCCATTGCCGCCTGTGCCTCGAACGCAGTGTACGATCCGGAGCCGAAGTTCTCGCAATTCCAGGCGGCCCCGGAACCGGTCGAGCTGACCGGCTCGCGACTGACGCAATACGGCTCACAGGAAGAGTTGACGCGCAATGCCCTGTCCCCCACCTCGGTGATCACCAAGGAATATATCGACCGGTACGGCGAATCGAACCTTGGCCGCCTGCTGTGCCGGCATTTTCCCAACATGGTGAGCAGTTCGCAGAAGCGCGGGCGCGGAATCATCAATCCCCCCTGCTGAATTCCGGCGAGCGATCCTCAGGTCGATGACCGGGCAGGGCTGAGGATCGGACCGGCGATAGATGACCTGCCGATTGCCGAACTGCCCCCGGTACGGCGCGTCCATCGTCCTGCTGGCGCTCCTCGCGCCGGCTGTCGCGCTGGCCGATGAAGCGCAACGCAAGGCAGCCCACGAAGCCGTGGGCATTCACCTCGAAGCCGAACGGTACGACGAAGCGCTGAACGTGGCGCAAAGGTCGGTGCGCAGCACCGAGCAGGAAGTCGGCGCCGAGGGCGTCGCGCTCGTCATCCCTCTGCTCGATCTCGCGAGAGCGCAACGTATCGTCGGCGAATTCGCGGTCTCCGAAACCAACTACCAGCGCGCCATCTCGCTGATCGAAGCGGAATCGGGGCCGTACGACCGGGCGCTCATCAGGCCGCTCAGCGGGCTCGGCGAGCTGCAGATCGAGCAGAAGCGCTACGAAGAAGCCATCGAATCGTTTCAGCGCGCGCGGCACATCTGGCATCGCACGGACGGCATCAATACGCTCCGGCAGCTCGACGTCATCGACCGGCTGGCGGACAGTTTTCTGGGCGCGAGAATGCTGCTCGAGGCCAACCGGGCGAAAATCCGCGCTTTCCGCATCAGCGAGCATCATTACGGCAACGCGACCCTGCAGGCCGTGCCCGCGATTCGCGAGCTCGCCGACTGGTTTTTACAGACCGGCCAATATCCCAACTCGATCAACCTTTACGAGCGCGCGCTGCGCGTGCTCGAGCGCGAACACGGTGCCTCCGATCCGCGGCTGGTCCCGGTGCTGAACGGGCTTGCGGTTGCGCGCGGCGCGAACGGTTTTCGCCTCGGCGAAGCCGAGGATGCGCTGGAACGGGTGCTCGAGATCGTCGAGCAGGATCCGGATGCCGGCGTGGCCGAGCGCGTGAGTGCGCTGATCAACCTCGGGGACTGGTACATCCAGTCCGATGAGGCGCGCGAGGCGCAGGATCTGTACCGGCGGGCCTGGGACCTGCTCGAAGGGGAAGCCGAGTTCGCCGACGACCGGGAAACGCTGTTCGGACAGCCGGTGAATCTGCGCTTTCCGCCCATGCCGGTTTATCAGCCGATCCCGCCGGTGCCGTTTCAGGAGATCGACTATAGCGAGCTGCGCGAACGATTCGTCGATATCGAGTTCAGGGTGGGCGCCGACGGACGCGTGTCCGACGTGACGATCGTCGATGCCGACTCGCCGGTAGCGCACATGTACTACGTGCGGCAGCGGATGTACGAGGCGATCTATCGACCGCGCCTCGAGGACGGGGAGCCGGTGGAGACCGAATTGCGCCTGCGCCAAATCATTCCGCCGGTGCCGTCCGGATACTGAAAACGACCGCCTGCGCTCCTCGCGATAGCCTGAATGGCAGGGGCCTTCTCGAAAACGCTGTAAATCCGTCCATGGAAGCTCCGGAGGCGACGTCCTGTCGCCTACGGTTTCGAGAAGGCCCCTGCCATTCAGGCTATTGAGCCATCCGCTCCCCGATACTCGCTTGATTACAGCGAACCGGTCGATCCGGCGCCCGACCATCGCGAGATTCAAGGGGAGCGACGTCCCCGGCCTACGGAGTCGACGCGGCCTGCTGGCGTTCCGGTGATTCCTCGGCGATGAGGAAGTCCTTGAGCTGCTGCGCGAGTCCCTCGCAGGCGGCTTTCTGGGTCCGCGCGATGATCGGTATCGGCACGATGAGGCCGGCGACGTACGACGTGCCCGAGGCATCCGCGCTGATATTTCCGGCCGAGCCGAGGTTCTTGAGATCCCAGATCGAGGCTTCGTAGGAGGAGTCGCGTTCCCACCAGTTGAGGCCGAAGCAGCCGCCGCCGCCAACGCTGAACGCGCAGGTCATCGAGCCGCCCTGATCGACGGTCTCCGTGCCGCCGTCGACCCAGACGACGTAGCGGACGTTGTTCTCCGCGATTTTCTCGGCGACGCCCGGATGGCTCAGCAGCTCGGGCAGCTTCTCGGCGCTCGTCGGCGCGAGTCTCGGCTCGAAGTACGGGAACAGCCCGTCCATGAACTCCTGTTGCGAGCGCAGCGTCAACGGCCGCTCGCCTTTCGCGAGCGCCTCGGACATGCACTCCGTGAAGCCGGCCTCGGCTTCCTCGTCGGAATAGTCGGTGCGGGTCAGGATCACGATGGCCTCGTCGTCGCCGATCCCCGTGCCGGACTGGCGGAACTGCTGCACGTCCGCGACGACGCAGCCCCCGAGAAGCGCCGCCAGCGCGCCGCCGGTCAGCAGCGACCGGCAGTGCTCAATTTCCCTGCGCACGGCGGACCCCCTTGCTGCGCAACCAGGTCCGCACCTGCTGCTGGTCGGCGAAACCGAGCGCAAGAGAGGCGGCGGCGTCGCGGATCGCGAGCATGCTGGCCTCACGCAGAACCCTCTTGTCGCGAAACGCGCGCCATTGGCTTTTTCCGTAAGCATTCACCGGCCATGAAGCAATGAGCGTGCCATCGGGGGAGAACAGGTGAATTCGATACTTGATCGAAGCCGCATAGAACTGCTGGCCCGAGTCGTCCGGAGTCAACGCGGCATACTCCTCGATGCGCGGCTCGATAATTGCGTCGACGTTGGGAATGGAGCTGCCCTCCGCCGGCATCTGCTCGAGCGGCACGGCGCGCTCGAACAGGCTGCGAAAGACGTTGTCGAACTGCTCGACGTTGGCGGCGCCGAACTTCACGACGAACGTCCGCTGGCGCGGCCGCTCGACGCGATGCGAAGCTTCGCGGAATCCGGTGTCGTAGAAAATGCCGATGCTCAAAGGAAGCGTATGGACGAGCGGCGCCGGGGACGAGCCCTCTACCGCCACGGTCCGCGCGCAGGATGCGGCCATCGCGGCAATGACGGCAATGAGTCCCGCAACCAGCGGCCGACAGGCTAGCGCGGGTGCGTCGACTGTCATGTGCGGCGTCGATTCGTGACTCTGATCCCGGCGTACGGATGCGCCAAACTGCCTGTATACTGGCCTCGACCTTCGCGCGAGCGGAGTTCGCCGCGCGATGGACGGGCATCGTTTCTAACACGTTACGAGCATGGTCGCGCGAGTTAGTTCCCGGCCTGCGGCGCCGGCTTCCGATCCTCCCGGCATATCGGGACCGCCCGGCGAACTTTGCGCGCCTCGCCTGTCTAAGTCTGTGGATTCGTCCGGCTTCTACCGGCGACAAGCCGCCGCCAGGTCGAACGGCCGACGGCTGATCGGGGCCGTCGGCAGAGCAGCGTCACCAGCCATTTGAATACCGGAAGTTCGCCATGACTACCAAGACGCTTTCCCGTTGCCTGATCGTGTTCGCGGCCGCGCTTGCCATGCAGGCCTGCGAGACGCAACAGCCGCAACAGCAGCCGCAGCAGCAACCGCAGCCGAAGACGCCGTCGGCGTCGGTGCCGCAGCCGAGCGTGCCGAGCATCCCGCAGCCGCCGTCGCCTTCGCAGCCTTCGACGCCGTCGATGCCGCAACCGCCGTCGCCGTCCATGCCGTCGCCCTCGATGCCGTCACCTTCTTCGCCGTCGACGCAACAGCCGTCGACGCCATCGATGCCGCAGCCCTCGGCGCCTACACAGAGCTCGAGCCAGCCGTCGAGTCAGTCCTCCAGCCAGGGCAGCCAGGCGTCGAGCGAGGGCTCCGCGCAGGCTTCCAGCCAGAGCTCGAGCCAGAGCTCCAGCCAGGGCTCGAGCCAGGGCTCGAGCGCCAGCCAGTCACAGGCCGGTGAAGCCGCCGCCGGCGGCGCGGCCGGCCAGCCCAGCTACGCGAGCGCCGATGCGGCCATCGCAGCGGCTCGCCAGGTGCTCGCCGCCGCCAATCAATCCGTGGACAGCGCCGCTTCGGGCGCGTCTTCCGCGTCCGGATCGGACAGTGATGCCGCCGACACTGCTTCGGCAAGCGATTCGGCCGCATCCGCGAGCGATGGCGCGCAGGCGGCTGCCGGCGCCCCCAGCTCCGGGGAGTCGAGCCAGGCCAGCGGCGATGCGCCCGCTTCGGCAACCGATGCCGCGACGGATGCACCGGAGACCAGCAGCGGCGAGGCCGCCGCCAGCGGCGGCGCGCCCGGCAGCGAAGCCGAGCTCGCTGCCGCCCGGGAGGCGCTGGCTGAAGCGGAAGCCGCGCTGGCTGCAGCGGAAGCTGCGGTCGAGGCCGGTCGCCAGGCGGCGCAGGATGGCGCCGCTGCCGGAACGCCGCCCGGACAAACCGACGAAGAGGCTGCCCAAGGCGATACCGCCGAAGGGGCGCGCGCCGATGCCGGCTCCGCGCAACCGGCGGTCGGTACGCCGGCGCAAGCGCAGGCGGCGGCCGCCCAGGCTGCTGCCGAGGCGCTGGAAGCAGCGGCCGCGGCGTATACCAAGGCCAGCGCCCAACTCGAAGCCACGGGCCGGACCGTGGCCAGGAATGCGCCCTCCGGCCAAAACCGCCCCGCATCTGGCGATCCGACGGAAGGTGCCTCGGGCCAGCCGGGCGAGGCTGAAACCTCCGGGGCCGAGAATCCGGCCGTGGCCTCGGCCGGCTCACCGGCTCCCGCCGGACCCGACGGCGAGGCGGCGGCCGCAGGCGGGCAGCCGGGAAGCCCGGGCAAGCCCTCCGACACCGCGGCATCCCCGGGCGGGGCGCTGATCGTTGCCGGCGCCGACCTCGACGCCGCGAGCGTGCTGCTCGCCTCGGCCAGCGACAGCGTCAGCGGTCGCGGCGGCGCGCAGATCATCGTCCTCGACCAGAACATCACCGAGCAAATGCTGCTCGAAGGCACCGCCGGCGCCCGCTCCGGCGCCTCCGGCACCTACATCATAGTGCCCAGCAATCCAGGCGCGGCGCGCACCGGCGACGAGCGCCGGGCAGGCCTCGACCGGGAGCTCGAGGTCAGCATGGGCACCTTCGACCGCCGGCTCATCGAGGAACAGAACCGGATCCGTGCGAGCGGCGGCGGGCTCGGTGACGGCTCGGGCGACGACGAGGACGAGGGCGACGAGGAGGGCAGCGCCGGCGCGGAGGGCAACGAGCCGTTCGGTTCGCCGCCGCCGGTACGGACAGCCAGCCAATCCGGCTCCAACGAGCAATCGACCTCGGGCGCGGGCCAAGTGCCCGGCGGCGCGACATCGCGGCAGGGCCAGTACAGCGGCTCGGGCCCGGCGCAGATCCCGGAGGACATTCCGGATGGCGACGACGACGACGTGGTTGCGCGACAGCTTCGCGAGGCCGCCATGAACGAGCCTGATCCCGAGCTGCGCGAAAAGCTCTGGGACGAGTATCGCAACTACAAGCAGGGAACGCGGTGAATCGGAGCCTGGCAACCCTGAACGGGCATGCGGCGCGGGGCATGCTGGCGGCGGCGCTGGCCGTCGCCATGCTGGCCGGCGGCTGCGTCAGCTACGACGTGCGCGAAGCGAACGCGACGCCGGCCATCGAGGCCGAGCGCGACATTCCGCAGGAGCAGCTCCTCGACGTGGGCGTGACGGTGCTCGATCCGGGCATACCGGAGGATCCGCTGGAGCGCGAAGAGAAGGGCATCTATCCGCAGGTGCGCAAGACCGAGGCGCGCGTGATCGCCTACGAGACGCGCGACACTTTGCAGAACACCAGCCAGTGGGGCGCGGTGCGCATCGTGCCCCGGGATGCGAGCACGGACTTGCTCGTGACCGGCAAGATCCTGGAGTCGAACGGGGAAATCCTGCGGGTCCGCTTCAAGGTCGTGGACGCGACGGGCCGCGAGTGGCTCGACAAGGAATACGAGGACATCGCCAGCAAGTACGCCTATCGGGACGATATCGAGCTCAACGAGGACCCGTTCCAGGACATCTACAATTCGCTGGCGAACGACATGCTGGCCGTGCGCAAGGAGCTCGGCTCCGAGACGGCGGTGGGCATACGGCAGGTCGCGCGCCTGCGCTTCGCCGAGGAGCTGTCGCCGTATGCGTTCGGCGACTATCTGGCCCAGGACGAGGAGACCGGACGCTACACCGTCGCGAGGCTGCCGGCCGAGAGCGATCCCATGCTCGAGCGCGTCGAGGAGATCCGCCAGCGCGACTACCTCTTCATCGACACGCTGGATGCGCATTACGCGGGGTTCGCGCAGGACGTGCACGAACCCTATGACGACTGGCGCAAGTACACGTACGACGAGACGGTCGCATTGCGGGAGGTCAAGCGCTCCGCGCGCAATCGCATGCTCGCGGGCATCGGCAGCGTCATCGGCGGCGCGGTCATGGCCGGCAAGTCCGACAGCTATATCGGCCAGGTCGGCGGATATGCGGGCGTCATCGGCGGCATCGGCATCTTCAAGAGCGGGCTCGACCGGCGCAAGGAAAGCGAGATTCACGAGGACGCCCTGAAGGAGTTGTCCGAGTCGCTGGAGTCCGAGCTCAAGCCGATGGTCGTCGACATCGAAGGCAAGACGGTCACGCTGACCGGCACCGTCGAAGCGCAGTACGAGGAATGGCGCGAGTTGCTGAAGGAGATCTACACGGCGGAGACCGGCCGCGTGGTCAGCGAAAACACGCCGCATCCCGACGTTTCGGTAGGCTACGAGGAGACCGGCACGGACTAGCGCGCGCCTCGCCGTAGGCCGGGATAAGCGGAGCGTTCCCGGCAGATTGCCGGCAACGGATAAGCGGCCACCGGATCACGTCCGGGCAGACCTATGCCAGCCTACGGGTCTGTCAACGATCGGAATCCGTACGTGACCGCCGAAGCTCGGCGACTGCAATCCCGATCACCAGCCAGAAACCGCCGACCAGATAGCCCGCCGCCACGTCGCTCGCGTGGTGAACGTGCAGGAAAATCCGGCTGAACCCGATCAGGCCGATGACCACGGCGATCCAGAACGCGACCTCGAAACGTCGCGCGGGCGAGCCGATCTGCCGCACGAGCATATATGCGATGAAGCCATAGATAGCGAGCGACCCCGACGCATGCCCGCTGGGAAACGACGGCGAGTGGGCAATGACGTCGGTGAGAAATTCGGGACGCTGCCGGTCGAGCGCATGTTTGCCTGCCCACGTGAAAACCTCCACGCCGATCACCGTTACCCATAGCGGCAGCACGTTCGCCGCTCGTCCGCCCGATAGCGCGAACGCCGACGCCAAGGTCGCCATCGCCATGAGCGTGGCAGTGTTGCCGAGGTTGGTGATCCAGGCGAAAGCCGCGACCAGCACCGGCGTGCGGAAAAGCTGCAGGCGCGCCTCGATGAGCTCATCGGCGCGCGCGAGCTCGGCCGGCTCGAAGACGAGCTCCAGGGTCAGCTCGATGACCAGAAACGCGGCATACAGCGCGACGGCGATCAGCAGCGTCAGCGGCAGGCCCGTGAAACGTTCGGCGGACAAGCGCCGCTCGAGCAGCGACGTCACGCGCGGCGCGCGCCGCGCCATCGATTCGCGAAGCCGGATGCCGAAGCGTCCGCGCGACAGGCCGAATATCCTGTTATATATCTCGCGAACGGCGCGCAGCAGCAGGGGCGCGAGGTGCCTGGCGATGAAGCGCAGGGCAAGGACGGACAGCGCGAGGACAAGGATGAAGACGAGGGTTGTCGGGAGGGACGGGTCGGTACCTGGGCGCATGGCGCTCGAGTATAGCCGTCCCGCCGGGCGCCGCCGGAAATGGGAACACGCCTGATTCCCAGGTTCTGCGGCTACACGGATGCCTGTCGTGAATGAGGAAATCAGGAATGCCGCCATCCCCCGGCGCGCGCTCTGGATCGTCAACCCGAAAAGCAGGCAGGGCTCGACCGATCTGGCGGAAGCGCGCGCGCTGCTCGAGCGCGGCGGCATCCGCCTGCGCGAGGCGGTGCCGGACGATGCGACAGATGTCGCGAGAAGCATCGAGGCCCACGCAGGCGAAGTCGATTGCGTGATCGTCGGCGGCGGCGACGGCACGCTGAACTGCGCTGCGCCCGCGATCGTCGACCGCAAGCTTCCGCTCGGTATCCTGCCGCTCGGCACGGCCAACGATCTGGCACGCACGCTCGGCCTGCCGACCGGCCTGCGCGAAGCCGCCGGCGTGATCGTCAACGGACATGCGCGCAAGATCGACATCGGCCGCGCAAACGACGTCTATTTCTTCAATGCCGCGGATATCGGCCTCGGCGCGCGCGTCACCGCGCGGCTCGATCGGGGCACGAAGAGGCGATGGGGCATGCTCGCCTACCCGCGCGCCCTGCTCGGCGCGTGGCGCGGCAACCGCGCATTCTCGGCGCAGATCCGATGCGATGACCGTGAGGAAACCGTGCGCGCGATTCAGCTCAAGATCGCCAACGGCAAGTATTACGGCGGCGGGGCGTCGGTACTGGAGGACGCCGCCATAGACGACGAGCGGCTGGATCTGCTCGCCATACGGCCGCAGGGTATGCTGGATCTGCTGAGACTCGCGCCGGCGGTGCGCGTCGGCGCCGCGCGCGCGAGCCCGCGCGTCGACGTCAGGTCGGCGCGCAAGATCGACATCTCGACCCGCCGGCGGATGGAAATTTCGACCGACGGCGAGATCACTACAGCCACGCCGGCGCGATTTCGCGTCGTGCCGCGCGCGGTCACGGTCTACGTGCCCGCACCGGCGCGCGTCGCGATCCGAGGAGACGAGGCATGTTGATGAACGACAAGCAGGTTGCGGTGAACGACGTGATCGTGCGGCTGCGCGAGGCGTCCGATCATTATGCGCACGCTGCGCACGCACTGTCCGAGCCCCAGCTCAGCGAACCATTCGAAGCACGCGCGCGGGCATGCAGTGATGCCGCGGCAGGGCTCGAGCCGCACATTCGTCGGCTGGGCGAATTGCCGCGGCGTCCCGATCCCGAACGGGAGGCGCTCGAGCAGATTCTGACGCGCATCGGCGCAAGCATCGGATCCCACGAGCGCAGCCGTTTTCTGCAGGCGCTCGGAGAGAGAGAAGCTGCCGTCGAGCAGGCGGCCGGCGACGCGCTGCTTCAGCCGTTGCCCGAAGATACCCTGGCGGAAATGCGGCGAATCCGGACGACGGCGCGCGAGCAGAAGTCGCATCTCGCCGGCATGCAATCCGACTGAGATCGAGCGCGGCGCACGCGATTCACCGGGCTACCACCAGACAGGAGGCGGCGTGGAATGCATGTCTTTCATTGTCCGGTGACCGCCATCGGCGAGAAGCTGCCTCACCGAGCGACCGGTGCCGGTTCTTGCCCGATCCTCGGAACGTCGGATGTTCCCGTTGATGAAGCGGAATAGCGGCGAGTTTATTGAAAATTTCCCTCGCGCCCCATTATTGAACTTCAATTTGCCGCTGACATCGGGGACTCGCGAAGTCGCCCCTCGCGACCAGGCTTCCACTATCGTGGCCTGTTGCTCGGTACCGAACTCGTCCCATTGATCATTCGGCGTCGGTTCGTCGAGTCTGTACTTTTTCAGCAGAGCATCGGGGATCGTATCGTACAGGAAGATTTCGCTTATCCCGCGCTGCTTCGCCTGCCAGACGTGAGTCAGCTCATGGAAGAGCACCGGACCATTGACGATCGTCGCGTTATGTACATATGCGTTACCCAGGTTCACGAGGACGGATCCGAACGTGGTTGGATACACGAACGGTCTTCCGTCCAACCCGCCCAGATTCGTTAGAATGATCTGCTCCCGGTCGATGAGCGAATCACGGAAGATGTACCTGGCCATCTCCAGTTCTTCGTCGTTCAGAAGTCGATGGTCTATTTTGCCGACGAGCGATCCCGCCGCCACGTAGAGAGGTATCGCCCCCTGCAAAATTGCCGACGATGCCGCTAAGGGACCCGAAGCCGGCCAGAACAGTCCGCCATAAATAGCGACATTACCGGCCACCTCTCCCACCAGGATGATTTCATCCTCGAACTCGTGCTTGAGGAGCCCATGTAATGGCTGCCCTGCAAAGGCGAATGCTTCCGGCGGAATTGCCCTGTAGACGTCTGATCCTAACTTGACGACTTGCCGTGCTACGTCGACGGTGCCTTTGACCACCCCGGGTCCTAACTGAGTCTCGAGTGCCATGACGGCGCCGACGGGGCCGCCCAATGCTCCACCGAGGACCACCTTGCCAAGTTTTCCGAAGAAACCCAATGACTTCCCCGCACTTTCGAGCTGAACACCCAATCTCAATAAGCGTTACGCAATGTCAGTGCTTTTCCGATTCCACTCATCCGATCGTGCGTCAATGGAGCGCAATCAAAACAGGAATCGAGCCACATCCCCCTGCCAGTGGGCGCAACGCTTTGCCGATGACGGCCCCGTACGAGCTGTGGGGATTATCCGCCTTCATCGCATGACCGGGGGTCGAAGATGTCGTCAACAGATCACCGACGGCGATCGGCGAATATCGGGCATCGACTTTGCAGGATACCTTGCCTGCAAGCGCCAACGGCAGCCGGCTGTCCTGCGATTGCCGTCGGCCCAGGATGATGCCCGGTCGATAATCGCCTCCACCGGAGATTACACCGGCTACCCGCTTGTCATAGGCGTCCCTGGACTCGTGCAGCTTGCCCTCGTCGCCGATGATCATCACTGTGCCCGGCCCGAGCTCGCCTGATCCCGAAATATCGAAATCTTCGGCGCAATCCGCGCCGGGTAACCGAATGTCACCGAGCACCTGGATGTTTCCTGTCTTGTCTATCATCAGGACGTCTTTCCCGCTGTCCTCGTTTCTTATTATGAAATTGCGTCCTCCGGCAGCATCCTTGCTGTTGGTTACGCGAATGCTGTAGTGTTGAGTTCCACTGCCCCGGGAGCGAATGGACAATTTCGGACTGCCGCTTTTCTCGATTTTCACGTCCTCATTGAATTCCGGCATTTCTTCCTCCTGTTTTTCGATGGCCGTCGTCGGGCGGCATTGCTTATATTTGGAGTATAGGCAATCTCAGGCTGTCTGCTTTCGGCTGCACTGAACCCGCCGGGCAGATCGAGGGGAAGCATGGCATCGTCGAACGCGTCGCCGCCGCAGCGACACGCCGCACCGTATTCGGCGGCACGCATTCTTGCACTTCTCATGACGTGCGCCGGTGGCTGTGAGCGGTTGCCGCCGCCGGAGCCGCCAAGGGTCCTTGAAGTCGAGCTGCTCGAAACCGATCCGCCGCGGCCCGCCATGATCGGTGATCGCGCGCGCCTTACGCTGCGCATCGCCTATCGCAGCGACCAACCGGTGAGCATCTGGCCCGAGCCGCTCCTCGACGGCGTGCCGCAGGACGCCGGCCACAGCGGCTCGCCGACTTGGCCGGCCGGCGAGGGGGAGGCGATCGCATCGTTCTTCCTGTTGGAGCCGGGCATGGTCGATGCCGTGCGCATCCACGTCGGCGAACGGTACGGTCGCGTGGAATTCAGGTACCTGGATTTTCCCGTCGAGGCGCGGTTCGTCGCCGGCGCGGGAAGCCCGCATCAACCCGCGCTTTGGGTCAGCGATCTCCAGGCCCGCGCGGACGCCCTTCAGGACGAGGAGCGGGCAAAACGGGATGAGGGCGGCGGAGTGTTCGGCTTATTCGGCATGGCGATAGCCTACCTGATCATCGGCGCCGTCTTCGCCGTGCTAGTGCTCGCCGCCGTGCTGCCGTGGCGCGCCGCGCAGCGCTGGGAAGGCGGCTGGCGCGTGGGCGCCTGGGCGTCCGTAGCGCTGTTCGCTCTGCCCGTGCTGAACGTGATCCTCGGCGTCGCCGTCGATCCGACGTCCCACAACCTCTGGCCGTTCGAGTTGCTGAGCTTCGCGCTGGCGAGCCTCACGCTGTGGGGCGTGTTGTGCCTGCTGCGCAGAAGCCGGATCGCCTGATGCGAGCAGCCAGGATCAAATCCGCTTCTGCCCGCGTGGCGTCCGCGGAAACCATCGTGCGTACTTTTTCAGCCGGCCACGACCTGGTCTGTCGTCTCACCTGGTACCCGCCCGGATATGCGCAAGGCATACACAGCCATGACAAGGCGCAGATATCGCTGTTGATCGCGGGCGAGCTGAGAGAAACCACGGGCAGCGGGGAACACGAAACGGACAGGCCGAGCGTCGCGCGCAAGCCGGAAGGCGCGCGACACAGCGTCGTGTTCGGCCCGAGCGGCGCCATCATTCTTTCCTGGGAAGTTCAAGACGACGCGCTCGTATCGGAAACGTGGTCCCGCCGTTGCGACTGGAATTGGCAGGGATCGCGCGAACTGCAAGGACTCCTCCGCGTCATTGCAAGCAGCATATCGGCCGGCGCCGAATCGTTCACAGCGGCCGAGAGTCTTCCGTGGGACGTGCTCGCGCTCCTTCCGGAGCAGGCCGGCGCGCCGGCGCCGTCGATTGCACCGCCGCTCATGGCTCGCCTCAGGGAGCGGATCCGCTTCGAGCCGGTCTCGTTTTCCGTCGCAGAAACGGCAAAGAGCGCGGGCATCCACCGCATCCACCTGGCGCGGCTGTTCCGCCGGCAGTTCGGCTCGACGATGACGCAGTATCGATGCCGGGCCCTGTCCGACGCGGCGCTCCGGCACATCCTGGATCCGGGCAAGAGCCTGACCGAAGCCGCGCTGGCTGCCGGGTTCGCCGATCAGAGTCACATGACGCGCATGCTCAAGGCAGAGACCGGCTTCACGCCCGG
Source organism: Gammaproteobacteria bacterium (assembly GCA_050740235.1). Taxonomy (GTDB): domain Bacteria; phylum Pseudomonadota; class Gammaproteobacteria; order Steroidobacterales; family JACDCP01; genus JACDCP01. The sequence continues at coordinate 3,224 of JBOIDB010000079.1, read as the reverse complement.
CGCGCTTCGGCGGACTATGCTGGGGCGCACCGCCCGGGCCTGAAGTTACATCGATTCAAGACTCGATCTGTCCGGGCGTGGACAATCCGTCGCATCGCCGTCACGCCGGAACCGCCTGTGAAGACTTTTGCACTGCTGTCCGCGGCAACCGCACTTTGCGCCGTTGCCAGCGCTGCCGCATACGCCCGGCCGGCCACTGATCGTTGCGCGGACATCGCTGCCAATGCCGGCGGCATGCGCGATGACGCCTGGTTCGACGGCGACTTCGAGGAAAAGCTCGAGGATATGCTCGCCGACACCGATGCCGTGGCAGGGCTGGCGCTCGCGGTCGTCAAGGATGCTGACATCATCTTCATGCGTGGCTTCGGCTATCGCGATCTGTCCGCCTGCTCGCCGGTCACGCCCGACACGCGTTTCTATCTCAAATCGACGACCAAGTCCTTTACGGGGCTGCTCGGCGCGCTGCTCCACGAGGAAGGCGTCATCGAGCTCGACGCGCCCATCACCGAGTATCTGCCGGAGTTGTCGCTGCCCGCACCGCTGAATGCGGCGCAGATTTCACTTCGCGCCCATCTGACCCACGGTATTCCGTACGAAAACGGCGGGGTAGTTTTCAGGACGGCTTATGCAGGTAATCTGCCCGATGACCGGATCGTCGGGCATCTGAGCACCTACAGTGTGCCGAAGGATACGCGCTTCGAATACAGCAATCTCGGCCCCATCGTCGCCGCGATCGCCATGGGCAGCGCGGCGGGGGCGAGCTGGCGCGACCTGCTGGAAGCAAAGGTTTTCGCGCCCGCGGGCATGGCCGACAGCTTCGCATACATGGCGAAAGCCCAACGCGACGAGATGTCTCAGGCCTACATTCGCGATGCGGACGGGCGGTTCCAACCGACTTTCACAAAATACGAGGAGCAGATGCACCCGGCCGGAGGCACGGTCTCGACCGCCGCCGATCTTGCCCGCTGGCTGATCCTCAACCTGAACGACGGGCGTATCGACGGGCGCCGCGTTTACCCCGCACGGGCCATCGCTCAGGCCCATGCGCGGCAGATCCAGCTCGACTGGACATGGGGCAGGTTCCATCGCTTCGCGCACGGGCTCGGCGTCTACAGCGCCGATTACGAAGGCGAACTCGTAATGCACCACTTCGGCGGCGAGACCCATGTTTCCTTCATGCCGGAACACGGGTTCGGCGTTGCCGTGCTGACCAATCAGATCGATGTCGGTCTCTACGTCACGCATTCGGTGGCGACCCTTATCTACGACCACCTGCTCGAGAAGCCGGACATCGATGCGCGATTCGCTGCAGCCGCGGACAATGCGCGCGAGAAATTGAGTGAACGAAGCAGCGAAGTCCGAGCAGCGCTCGACGATGTGCCGAGCGGAGACGCGACGCTCGCTCCGGCGGAGCTTGCGGGCCGCTACGTCAGCGATCGCCTCGGCGAGATAGTGGTCGCGGTGGAGGAGGGAAATGCCTTGACGGTGGCTTTCGGCGTGCTGCGGGGTGAGCTGACGCATGTCGGCATGGATGTCTATCTGGCCGACTATCACATGTGGGGCGACCCGCCGGAGCCCTACGAGTTTCGGCGACACGGCAGCGAGGGCTCGTTGCTCCTCGACTGGGACGGGCGGATCTTTTTCCGCCGGTAACCATCACTCGCCAGAGGCGCCGACGGTCGAGGTTTCACCGAGTCTCGTCTTTCACCTCGTATTCGGCCGGCACCTCGAAAGTGGAATCGGGGATCGGCGCGTCCGAGACCTCTTGCACCGTGCTCTTGATCGTCACGTTGCCGACTTTGCTGAGCATCTTCGCCATGAATCCGCCGCCTTCGTATCGAAAGCTGGTTTCCGTTTCGCAGGGCACGCCGGCATTGGCCATCTCGCGATACCAGAGCGCCCAACCCCTGGCCTGCCCGGGCTGTGCCTCGACGACATCCGGATTGCTCGTGAAAATACCCCGCTCGGCGGCCGCCAGGTAGAAGTTGCGGTAGTCCTCCTCACCCGTCGTCTCGGCGGCGATCCACATGTCCCCGCCCATCGTCATGTCCAGGGTCGGGCCTCCCTCGACGCCCGCGTCCGGAATGCGAATTTCGCTGCGGAAATGCTTGCAGGTGCGGCCGGCGATCTCGCGACTGTCGTCGAGCTCGGTGAATTCGACCGTGACACCCTCCTTGTCGACGGGTGCGATCGCTTCGCCCAATTCCGCCAGCGTCATGATCTCGGCGGTTTTTTTTCGGTGATCGAGCATGATCATCCGGCGGGCGTCCAGATCGAACAGCGTGGAGAAGCTCTTGTTCTTGTGCTGCCAGTCGCTGCGCATCCGGACGCCCTTGAAGTAGGTGACCGTCTCGCCATCGGCGAGCGCGGCCAGGCCTTTGCCGCTGTTGCTGGCGGTGAGGGTCAGATCGGCAGCCGCCGGCACGGCGGCCAGCAGCAGGCAAGTCACGATCAGTGCTCGCATGGTCATGTTCCCCAAGTACGCGATCTCCACATTCTAGCCCCGAAACCGGCGTAAACGCGCAAAATTGGCCTGCACGGGCCATGCGCGGTCAGCTTCTCGTCGATACTGCGGGCCTCCGGCATTTTCGGCACAGCGGGCTATACTGCCGGTGAGGCCGCAGAGAAATCCGGATTCCCGTCAAGCGTATTCAGGAGGAAACGATGACGATCGCCAGCACAGTTTTCAGCGCGCTCGATCGCAGCTCGGTCGAATACGACATCCTGAACCACCCGCGCAGCGCGACGAGCTCGCAGGCGGCCGAAAGCGCGCACATCACCGGAGACCAGATCGCCAAGGCGGTGGTGCTCAAGGATCCCTACGGCTATGTTCTGGCGGTATTGCCGGCGACATTCGAGCTCGAGCTCGATGTGGTGCGCAAGGAGCTGCACCGCAACCTCGAGCTGGCCACCGAGGACGAGCTCGAATCCCTGTTCTTCGACTGCGACCGCGGCGCCGTGCCGCCGCTCGGCCCGGACTACGGCCTGCCGACCGTCGTCGACGACGTGCTCTGCGAGCAATCCGACATCTACTTCGAAGCCGGCGATCACGAAGGGCTCGTGCACGTGAGCGAAACGGCGTTCGAGCAGCTCGTGCGCGACGCAGAGTATTTCCGCTTCTCCAGTCACCGCTAGAGCCAGTCTCGAAACCGTTTGAATAGCGGTGTCGCGAGCGCCCGAACGGCGCGGGCCTTCTCGAAAACGCCGTGAATCCATCCCTGGAG
>JBOIDB010000078.1:0-12352 GCA_050740235.1 Gammaproteobacteria bacterium | reverse complement strand
GGTGTTTTTGCGCGCCGGAATCGGTTAGCTTTACGGCCGGACAGCGGAGACCAGCATGGCCGAAAACACCGATATCGAGTCAGTTCTACAGGAAAAGCGGCTGTTCCCTCCGCCGGAAGAGTTCGCCGCGCGTGCGCGCATCGACGCCAAGAAGCTCAAGTCGCTGCACGAGCTTGCGGCGACCGATCACGCCGAATTCTGGGGCCAGCTCGCGCGCGACGAGATCCAGTGGCATACCGGCTTCACTCAGACGCTCGACGAGAGCGAGGCGCCGAACTACCGCTGGTTCAGCGACGGCAAGCTGAACGTCTCCTACAACTGCCTCGACGTTCACCTGCCCGAGAGCGCCGAGCGCATCGCGATCCGTTTCGAGGGTGAGGAAGGCGACACGCGCAAGCTCACCTATGCCGAGCTGCACGCGCAGGTCTGCCGGTTCGCCAACGCGCTCAAGTCGCAGGGCGTGGAAACCGGTGACCGGGTCGTCATCTACATGCCGATGATTCCGGAAACGATCGTCGCCATGCAGGCCTGCGCCCGCATCGGCGCGATCCACTCCGTGGTATTCGGCGGTTTCTCGGCCCGCTCGCTGCGCAATCGCATCGAGGACGCCGGGGCGAAGCTGCTCGTGACCGCCGACGGCGGAAGGCGCGGCGGACGCATCATCGAGCTCAAGGCGGCCGCCGACAGAGCCCTCGACGGCGCCTGCCCGAGCGTGGAGACGGTCATCGTCTGCCGCCGGACGGGGCATGCGGTGAATATGCGGCCGGGCCGTGACATCTGGTGGGACGACGTCGTCGGCGGCGAGGCGGAAGATTGCCAGCCGGCCTGGGTCGAGGCGGAGCATCCGCTGTTCCTGCTGTACACCTCCGGCTCGACCGGCAAACCCAAGGGTATCCAGCACTCGAGCGCCGGTTATCTGCTGGTCGCCAAGCTGACCTGCAAGTGGGTGTTCGACCTGAGAGCCAGCGATGTCTTCTGGTGCACGGCCGACGTCGGCTGGGTAACGGGGCACTCCTACGTGGCCTACGGCCCGTTGGCGGCCGGCACGACTTTGCTCATCTACGAAGGCGGGCCGACCTACCCGGACGGCGGCCGGTTCTGGAAGAACTGCGAGCGGCACGGCGTTACGGTCCTGTACACGGCGCCGACTGCCATACGCGCGCTCATGAAACTGGGCGACGGGCTGCCGGCGAAATACGACCTCGCCAGGCTGCGGCTGCTGGGCACCGTCGGCGAGCCGATCAATCCCGAAGCCTGGATGTGGTATCACAGAGTGATCGGCGGCGAGCGGTGTCCGATCGTGGACACCTGGTGGCAGACCGAAACCGGCGCGATCCTGATCTCGCCGCTGCCGGGTGCGACGACGACGAAACCCGGCTCCTGCACGCGGGCGCTGCCCGGCATCGACGCCGATATCGTCGACGAGAGCGGCGAGCCGATCACCAAACGCGGCGCCGGCGGCTACCTGGTCATCAAGCGGCCCTGGCCTTCCATGCTGCGCACCATCTGGGGCGACAACGAGCGTTACGTCGAGACGTACTGGGAGAAATTCGGCGGGCGTTATTACGTAGCCGGCGACAGCGCGCACCGCGACAAGGACGGTTACTTCTGGATCATGGGTCGCATCGACGACGTGCTGAACGTGGCCGGCCACCGGCTCGGCACGATGGAGGTGGAGTCGGCGCTGGTCGCGCACCCGAAGGTAGCCGAGGCGGCGGTCGTCGGCCGGCCGCATGACGTTAAGGGTGAATCGATCCTGGCGTTCGTCGTCACGAAGGGCGAGCGGCCGAAAGGCGGCGACGCCGAGTCATTGGCCGGCGAGCTGTGCGATTGGGTTGCCGAGGAGCTCAGCGCCATCGCCAGGCCGGACGAAATCCGTTTCGCGGACAATCTGCCGAAGACGCGCTCGGGCAAGATCATGCGCCGGTTGCTGCGCAGCATCGGCCGCGATCAGCCCATCACGGAGGACACCTCGACGCTCGAGAACGAAGCCATCCTCGATCAGCTCCGCGGCAAAGACTAGGGCGTGGTTCGCTATACGATGGGTACTATCTATAGGCTGCCATAAGGCTGCACGCCGTTGCCGGCAAACGGCATTGCCAGGTTGCACTGATGGCGACGAAGGATGACGAGCCCGGCGCCATGGCGCCGGAAGCCGGGCGAATCGAGCTCCTGATCGACCGCGACGGTTTCGATGCGGCGCGCGTCTGGGTCGAGCGGACGCTGGATATTTATCGCGGTGCGGTAGCCAACCCAAGAAGTCATGCCGCGTCGGGCGACTACCGGCCGCGATTCGAGGCGTCGATCCGGGCATTCGAGGCGTGGCTGCGGGTTTGCGGCGCCGGGAAAAGCTGATCGCGCGGGAGCGCCCGATCGAAGCGCGATTCAAGCGCCTGCGGGCGCGACAATTCGGATGCGCAGCCCTTCAGGCGTAACCAGCGACGCACCCGTGGCATCCTCCGGCAGCTCCATGCCCTTGTGGCGCAGTCGGTCGGACAACGCCGCATCGTCGTCGGCGAAAAGCAGCGATGCCTGGCGGAAATCACGGGTCTGATGCAGCTCGAAGCGCGCACCGCCTGCACCCATGTCCGCGCAGGGATAGGGCTGCGATTCGGACTGCGCCGTCTCCGCGCCCAGCCGGTGCCAGAAGTCGAGCGTGGGTTCCAGGTCGCGCACGGGCAAGGCGTAGGCGCGGAACCGCCCGATCAGGGAGAAGTCACGGTCGTCGAAAGCCGGCGGCGAGTAGGTGCGCGCTTCGAGCAGCGCGATCATGTGGCCGTCCGGGTCGAGAAATCCGGCCTCGTTGAACGTATCTTCGCCCGTTTTGCGGAATTCGAACAGGACGCCGCGCCGCTCGAGCTCCGGCAGATGGGCGCTCAGGTCCGGCCGCACGAATGTCAGCGCCGGGGAATCGAACGCGTATTCGTGCAGCCCGACAAAGAGCCGTCCGTCGCTCATGACCGCGTAGGGGTGCGACCAGGTCTCGCCGGCCAGGCATTGCCGGAACCCGAGCGACTCGTAGAATTCGACCGAGGCGCGGATGTCGCCGGTCTGCACGCTCAGCTCGAGAAAACGGCCGAGCACGATCAGCTTCGCCGTTCGATCGAATGCCAGCCGTGGAGCTGCTGTTCGATCAGGCCGGCCAGAAAAGCGACGTGATCGGGGCGCGCGTTCAGCGCCGGGATATATTCGAGCGTCGTGCCACCGGCCGCGACGAACGCTCGACGGTTGCGTATGGCGATCTCCTCGAGCGTTTCCAGGCAATCCGCCGCGAAGCCGGGACAAAGCACCTGCACACGCTCGATACCGTCGCGCGCCCAGTCGCTCAGGAGGACGTCCGTGTAAGGCTGCAGCCAAGCTTCACGGCCGACGCGCGACTGAAAGCTCAGCGCCCAGTCGTCTGCGTCCAGCGCGAGACGGGCCGCCAGGAGGTGCGCCGTTTCCCGGCATTGATCTTCATAAGGATCACCGGCGTGCACGCAGCTTGCCGGCAGTCCGTGGAACGACATCAGCAGGCGTTCGGCGCGGCCGTGCGCCGACCAGTGCTCGCGTACGCTGGCGGCAAGCGCCTCGATATACCCTTCTGTGTCGTGATATCCATGCACGGTCCGAAGCTCCGGAACCCGCCGCCACCGCCTGAGCTCGCGCGTCACGGCATCGAACGCCGAGCCGGTTGCCGCCGCCGAATATTGCGGGTACATCGGCACGACGAGCAGACGGCGAGCGCCGGCTGCCTCGATCTCGCGCATCACCTCGGGTACGGCAGGATTGCCGTAACGCATGGCAAATGACACCGACACGTCACCGGGCATGCGTTTCGACAAAGCTTCCTCGAGCGAGCGTGCCTGCTGGCGCGTATGCACGAGCAACGGCGAGCCGGCATCGGTCCAGATCTGTCGATACAGCTCGGCCGAGCGGCGCGGCCGCATGCGCAGGATCACGCCGTGCAGGATGGGCCACCAGAGCAACCGCGGCGTCTCGATGACGCGGCGATCGGACAGGAACTCGGCCAGATAACGCCGCACGGCAGCCGGCGTGGGCGCATCCGGCGAGCCGATATTGATCAGCAGCACGCAGGCTTCCGGCGTAATCGAGGTCGGACTGCAATTTCCTGCGTCTGTCATTTCGTCAACCTGCGCCGCGAGCCCGAAATCGCGGTCCGACCCCGATTTCCTCATGGTCGCGTATCATACCGGGTGCCATGAGCGCCCAGCGACCGGACACTGAGACGGGCACGGAGGTATCGGAGGCCCCGGGACGCGGACGACTGTTGCGCGACGTCGGCCTGTTTCAGGTGAAGCTCTTCATCGACGGCTTGCGCGACGTGATGCTCGTGCCGGTGTCGCTGATCGCGGCGCTCATCGATCTGCTCGGCCGTCATTCGAGCGGGCATTTTTACGAAGTCGTGCGGATCGGCCGGCGTTCGGAACGCTGGATCCGACTGTTCTCGGCCGCCGATCATCTGGACGATCACCCCCACGAGACCGAGCCCGAGACGATCGACCAGATCGCCGCGCGCATGGAGCGCAAGCTCAGGGACAAGTACCCGCGGCCGAAAGATAACTAGCAGGATGTTGAAAAAGCCATGGATGGCTTTTTCAACATCCTGCTAGGCGACGTCGCGCCCGCTTATGACGTCCTCGAGCCGCGGTCGTGCGTGGTCGGGGCTCATACGCCCGTCCCTGAGGCGTCCCATGTACTCGTGGTACACGCGCATCGCCTGCCGGCCGAATACCCACATCAACGGAACGTTGGCGAACAGCATGAGACCGGTGCCCAGGCCGGTCAGATTATCGAGCTGCGCGTTGGTCTCGATAAATCCCGTGGTCGCGACGACGATGAGGATGCAGTAGGCAATCTTGTATGGCAGCACCGACCGTTCGCCGAGCAGGTAAACCATGCCCTGCTCCCCGTAATAGCTCCACGAGATCATCGTCGAGATCGCGAACAGCCATGTGGCGAGCGTGACCAGCCATTTGCCGAGGCCGGGCGTTACCGTGTCGAAAGCCTTCGCCGTGAGCGTCGCGCCGATATAAGTGGCATACACGCCGCCGTCGACCAGCTCGGGTTGCTTCGAGCTGAGCAGTGAGCCCCAGACGACCCGCTGCTCGCCATCGATGGTGAACACATTGCCATCGAGCCGGTGGAGATTATTGCCCGTGCGGGAATTCTCGTCCGCGATCACGATCATGTAGACAGCCTCGCCCTCGCTCCAGGCGGCGGTCTCCTGCTGCGGCGCGGGCACAGTTTCCAGGCTCCACTCGTCGACAGCCACCGGCACGACTTCCGGCAGCTCGGCAAAAGACGTTTCCGCCGTGCGGTTCCACACGCCCGTGATGAGGATCACGAGCGCCGTGATGGAGCAGACGATCAGCGTGTCGATGAACGGCTCGAGGCCCGCGACGACCCCCTCGCGCACGGGTTCGTCGGTCTTTGCGGCCGAATGCGCGATCGGCGACGAGCCCTGGCCCGCCTCGTTCGAGAACAACGCGCGCTTCATGCCGAACAGGAACGCATAGCCCGCCGTGCCGCCGATGAATGCCCCGGTAGCCTCCTGCGCGGAGAAAGCCGACGTGAAGATCAGCGCGAGGAGGCGCGGTATTTCTCCGACATTGGCGATGAGAACGTAGAGGCCGGCCATCAGGTACAGCGCGATCATGAACGGCACCAGGCGGGAAGCCACCGCGCCGATGCGCTTGATGCCGCCGATAATGACCGCGGCCACGACCAGCGACATGAATATGCCCACGGCGACGCTCGGCACGCCGAAATATTCTTCGGTGATGTCGCCCACGTTCCAGGCCTGAAACATATTGCCGCCGGTGATGGTGGAAACGAGCAGCGTGATGCAGAAGATGCCGCCCCATATCTTGCCGACCCCGGCCAGCTTCGGGTTCATGCGCGCAAGTCCCTTGCTCGCCACCCACATCGGACCGCCGTGCGGATTGTCCGGATCGTCGGCGTTGCGATACATCATGGATAGCGTCACTTCGGTCAGCTTGATGGCCATGCCGACGAAGCCCACCACCCACATCCAGAACACCGCGCCCGGTCCGCCGAGTGCAATGGCAAGCGCCACGCCGCCGATATTGCCGAGGCCGACCGTGGCGGAGAGGGCTGCCGACAGCGCCTGAAAATGATTGATCGCGCCCGGATCCCCGGGGTCGTCGTATGCGCCGCGCGTGACCTGGACGCCGTGCGTCAGTGCGCGATACTGGCAAAAGCCACTCCAGATCGTGAAGGCCACTCCGGTGCCGAGGAGGAGCATGAGCACGGAGTCGTGCCACAGGATGTCGTTGAAGGCCGCGAGAAGTGCGTTGACTTCATTCATTCCGATCCCTGATGCAGATTCATTCGACGGCCATCATCTCGGCTGCGGCCATTCAGTGCAAACAGGGAACATTCCCGATTTCCCATACGGGAAATCAGGAATGTGCCCTTCATCACTTTCAGCGTTCGAGGATCGCAGTGACGCCCATGCCGCCGGCGGTGCATACGGAGATGAGACCGCGGCCGGAGCCCTGTTGCGTCAGCAGCTTCGCGAGCGTCGCGACGATGCGCGCGCCGGTGGCGGCGAACGGATGGCCGAGGGCGATGCTGCCGCCCTTGATGTTGAATTTCGACGGGTCGATGGAGCCGAGCGGTTCGCTGCGTCCGAGGCGTTCACGACAATACTCGGGCGATTTCCAGGCTTTGAGCGTGCAGAGCACCTGCGCGGCGAACGCTTCATGAATTTCGTACAGGTCGAAATCCTGAAGCGTGAGATTCACATCCTCGAGCATTCGCGAAACGGCATACGCAGGCGCCATCAGCAGTCCCTCGCCGTCGATGTAGTCGACCGCGGCGACCTTGCCGTGCGTGAGCCAGGCCTGCACGGGCAAGCCGCGCTCCCGCGCCCAATCCTCTGACGCGAGCAGCACCGCCGCCGCGCCGTCGGTGAGCGGCGTGCTGTTGCCCGCGGTCAGGGTGCCGGCGGCGCTGCGGTCGTACACGGGTTTGAGCTTCGCGAGCTTCTCCATGCTCGTATCGCGGCGGATGTTGTCGTCCGACTTCAGGCCATTGAACTCGACGACGAGGTCGTCGAAGAAGCCCTCATCCCAAGCGGCCGCCGCCTTCTGATGACTCTCGAGCGCGAGACGGTCCTGATCCTCGCGTGCGATCTGCCAGTGCTTCGCCATGAGCTCGGTGCTCCGGCCCATGTCGAGCCCGGTGCGCGGCTCGACGACCGCCGGCAGCACCGGCTTGAAATGCCGCGGTCGCAGTCGCAGCCAGGGCTTGAGACGCTCGCCGAGCGAGCGGCCTTTCGAGCTCTCGACGAGAATGCGCTGATATTCGCGCGGATAAACGACCGGGGCGTCGCTGATGGTGTCGACGCCGCCGGCGATGCCGCAATCGATCTGCCCGAGCGCGATCTTGCTGCCGATCAGGATCGCGGCCTCGAGGCTCGTGCCGCAGGCGCGCTGCAGATCGAAGGCAGGCGTCTCACGCGCAAGGCCCGACCCCAGCACCGCTTCGCGAGCCAGGTTCCAATCCGCGGGATACTTGAGAATCGCGCCCGCCGCGACGTCACCGAGTCGCTTGCCCGCGAGGTCGTAACGATCGACCAGCGCCTTGAGGGCGGCCGTCAGCATCTGCTGGTTCGTGCGGTCGGCATAGCGGCCGTAGGCGCGGCTGAAGGGAATTCGAGCGCCGCCGATGATGGCGACTCGACGGGCATCTTTCCTGTGCATAAACTCTCCGCCGCGTGTGAAGCGCAATGAAGACGTAGTCTACCTACAAAAGACAATGCTGCGGCGCGGGCTGTGTAAAATTGCCGCCCCATGTCGCCGGCCCCTGCCATGATTCCGCCTGAACAATCGCGTCGCAGCGTTTTTGCCGAGGCGCGCGACCTGCTGCGGCTGGCGGGCCCGCTGATCGCGAACAACCTCGCGCTCGCCGGCATGAATTTCGCCGATGCCGTCATGGCCGGCCAGCTGAGCGCACGCGATCTCGCGGCAGTCGCCGTCGGCAGCGCCATCTGGATCGTCGTGTTCCTGTTCGGGCTCGGCGTGTTGATGGCCATGAGTCCGACGGCCGCGCACTGCTATGGCGCCGGCGAGGGCCCGCGCATAGGGGCCTACACGCGACAGGCGCTATGGCTCGGCGCGGGGCTCGCGACGGTGCTGATGATCGCATTGTTGAATTCCGGTCATCTGCTCGTGGCCATCGGCATCGACGAATCGATCGTGCCCCTGACGAGCGGTTACGTGAGCGCCATCGCCTGGGGACTGCCCGCCGTCTACGCGTATCTCGCGCTGCGTTTCACCAGCGAAGGCATCGGCTGGACGCGGCCGATCATGTATATGGCCCTGCTCGGTCTCGTGACGAACGTCGCCGGCAATTACGTGCTCATGTACGGCAAGCTCGGCTTTCCGGCGATGGGCGCGATCGGCTGCGGAGCCGCATCGGCGATCGCCCTGTGGACCATGTTCGCCGCGATGCTCGTCTACGTGATCCGCACGCCGCGCTACCGGCCGTTCGGCATTTTCGAGCGCTTCGACTGGCCGGACGCTGCGAAGCTGCGCGAGCTGCTCATGCTCGGCCTGCCGATCGGCGTCAGCGTGGTCGCCGAAGCCGGGCTCTTCACGACCGTGGCACTGCTCATGGGCAAGCTCGGCGCGACGATCGTCGCCGCGCATCAGATCGCCCTCAACTACGCGGCGACCATGTTCATGATCCCGCTCGGGCTGCATTCGGCGACCACGATTCGCGTCGGTCACGCGCTCGGCCGCGGCCAGCCAGCGCGTGCGCGCTTCCTGGGTTTCACCGGAATCGGCCTGTGCGCTTGCGTGATGGCCGTTTCCGCCGTGTTCATGCTGGTCTTCAAGGACGCGGTGGTCCGCCTCTATACTTCGGACGCGGCGGTGGCGCGTATCGCCGTGTCGCTTCTGTTCATGGCGGCGGTGTTCCAGATCTCGGACGGCCTGCAGGTCGGCGCCGCCGGCGCATTGCGCGGGTACAAGGATACGCGCGTGCCGATGGTCCTGAATTTCTTCTCCTACTGGCTGGTCGGCTTTCCGCTCGCCTGGTACCTCGGGCTGACCGCGCGGCTGGGGCCGCAGGCCGTCTGGATCGGCCTCGTCGCGGGCCTGAGCGTCGCCGCCGTCCTGCTGACCTGGCGCTACAACCGTATCTCGGCTGCCGGGCACGCGGTCCGTTCAGAGGACTGAGTGTCCGGCAGCCACTTCACGGCACCTTCCTGAGACGGCAGTTGTCTCAGCCTTCGATTACTCAACCGGAATCCCGTCCATGCAGATGAAAATTGCGTTGCTCTCGTCACTTTCGGCCGTGCTCATCGCCTGCTCGCCCGGTGACGCGCCGGCGCCGGCCGCATCGCCTGAAACCGCTGGCGGCCCGGATGCGGCGAGCCGGCTCGATGAAGTCGTCGAAAGCTATTTCGATGAGCTTCTCGTGCTCAATCCGCTCTTCGGCACTGTCATCGGTGACGAGCGCTTCAACGATCGGCTCGCGAACAGCATCGGCCCCGAATATCTGCAGGCCGCGCATGCGCTGGAGGCGGCGTATCTGGAACGCATCGAGACGATTGATCCGGAGTCGCTCGAAGGGCAGGATCTCCTGACCTGGGAAATCTTCCGTCTCGATCGCATGACAGCGCTCGACGGCTTCAAGTTTCCCGCGGAGCTCATGCCCGTCGATCAGCAGTCCGGCCTGCCGAGCCTGTTCGCCCAGCTCGGCACCGGACAAAGCCTGCAGCCGTTCGCAACCGCCGCCGACTACGAGAATTTTCTCCGCCGCATCGACGATTTCGTCATCTGGGTGGACCAGTCTATCGCCAACATGCGCTCCGGGATCGAGAAGGGCATCGTGCAGCCTCGCGTGCTGACCGCTAAGGTGATCCCGCAACTCGATGCGCAGATCGTCGACTCCGTCGAGAAAAGCCTGTTTTACATGCCGATTTCCGGCATGCCGCAGAACTTCGAAGCAGCGGACCGCGAGCGGTTGACTGCCGCCTTCGCGACCGCGATCCGGGAGCAGATCGTTCCGGCGTACCGCCGTCTGCGGGACTTCATGCGGGACGAATACTTGCCGGAAACGCGCGACACCGTCGGTCTTTCGGCCCTGCCGGACGGCGAAGCGTGGTATGCCTACCTCGTGCGCGCGCACACGACGACCGATCTCGCCCCGGAAGAGATTCACCGCATCGGCCTGGAAGAGGTGGCGCGCATACGCACGGAGATGGAGGGAGTCATGGAAGAGGTCGGCTTCGAGGGCACGCTCGCAGAATTCTTCGAGCATGTCGCAAGCGACGACCGATTTTACTTCGAAACGGCAGGGCAGCTCATCGATGCCTACGGGGACATCAAGGCGAAGGTCAGCGAGGCGTTGCCGGCATTGTTCGCGAGAATGCCGGAGGCCGATTTCGAGATTCGTCCGGTCGAGGCGTTCCGCGCCGAGTCGGCCGCGGGCGCGTCGTATCAACGGGCTTCACCCGACGGTTCGCGGCCGGGAATATTCTATGTGAACACTTTCAACCTGCGCGCGCAGCCGAAGTTCGGCATGGAGACGCTGTACCTGCACGAAGCCGCGCCGGGTCATCATTTCCAGATCTCGTTGCAACAGGAGGTCGAGTCGCTGCCGCGCTTCCGCCGGTTCGGCGGCTATACGGCATACATCGAAGGCTGGGGCCTGTACGCCGAGTCGCTCGGCAAGGAGCTGGGGTTGTTCCGCGACCCCTATCAGTACTACGGCCGGCTCAGCGACGAAATGCTGCGCGCCATGCGGCTGGTGGTCGACACCGGTCTGCACGCGAAAGGCTGGAGCCGCGAGCAGGCCATCGACTACATGCTGGAAAACTCGTCGATGGCCGAAAGCGACGTCGTTTCCGAAGTCGAACGCTATATCGCCAATCCCGGTCAGGCACTCGCCTACAAGATCGGCCAGCTCGAGATCGCCGGGCTGCGCCAGCGAGCCGAGGCCGAGCTCGGCGAAGATTTCGATATCCGCGAGTTCCATGCGCAGATTCTCGAGGACGGCGCGCTGCCGCTCGAAGTGCTGGAAGCGAAGGTGGAGCGCTGGATTTCCACGTCACACGAACGCGGCTAACGCGTGATGCCGGTGTTCCCGGCGGAATGCGCCGCCTGTAGGGCCGGTTCCCACCGGCCAACCGCGCCGATTGGTCTCGCCCTACTGTCCAAACGACGCGCCTCCGGCTGTCAGGTAGGCGATTTCCTCGGGCGTGCTCGTCCTCCCGAGGGCGCGGTTACGGTGCGAGAAAAAGGGCTGCCCTGTTTTGGGCAGCCCCTTTGTTTTTCAGCGGCTCAGGCGATGTGTGGAATGGTCTGGCCGTTGAACCTGGTCAGGCTGAAGCCCCCGAACTTATCCTTCTCCGGGTAGGTGGCCTTCGCCTCCCGCGTGAGGCGGATGGCGACTTCCTCGCCCTGGGCGTTGCCGCTGAGATTATCTGCTACTCGCCAGTGGACTCCTGACATGTCGCGGCCTGCGGAGAGATTGTGCGCCAATTTGTTCAGCTCTCCGCCAACCGTGAGTGGAAATTGACCAGTGATATCTACTCGCCCTCCATCACGGGTGGGCGCCCAGTGCGGTGGCGGGAACGGCGCATCTTCCTTAAACCACGCCTTCAGGATGGTGCAGGAAGCGCCAGCGGTAATGGCATGTCCGGCGGTGGCCGAAGGGTGAGATGGCCCGCCGTTGACACCATGCTGCGGCAACAGGAAACTGCCCTCGTTACTGATTCCACGCCGCTGGTTGACCAGCCGGTTGCGCTCGAATATGAGGTCCATGACCGGCGAGTTCAGCAGTTGCGGGTCTATGGGGTAGTTCCTGGCGCCGATCTTGGTGAGGTGAACGCGTCCACCAAACGCTTCCGGCCTTAGATAGCGATGCACGAACCATTTCTGGTACCAGGCATGACGCTCACCTTTGAAAGCGTTGAGTAAGACACCGGGCCGTTCGATCCCACCCAGGGTGGCAGCGCCGCCCTGACGCTGGGCCGTCTTGTAGGGATTGGCGTCGTCCTCCTCAAAGCCACCCATCATCAGGTTGGCACGAAAGTACGCGCCGATGATGTTGTCCTGGCCGGCCACTCGCCCCAGATCGCGCGCGCTGCGCGGATAGTGGAGCATCGGATCCTCTCGCTGTTCCGTACCTTGGGGGGCCGCTATGCCGCGCTGACTGGCCAGCCACTCGTCGAAGGTGGTCAGGAAGTCAATTCCGTCTCCCCCATTCACCGGCAGGAGGAACTCCGCCCTGCCGTCGATCGGGATTCCATTAAAGACGAAATCCCGCAATTGGAACTGCGACACCATGGGCCCAATCTCGGCGCCGGGGTAGG
>JBOIDB010000077.1:0-21874 GCA_050740235.1 Gammaproteobacteria bacterium | reverse complement strand
CGTCGTGAAACAGGAGCCCGCGTGAATCCGGCGCGTCGCTGTACGGCGCGAGCAGCGCCGCGCCACGGCTGCCCAGCGCGCCGTCCGCATACAGCTTGACGCTGCGCACCGTCAACCTGCCGTGACCGTAGTCGATCAGCGGCTCGTCGAAGGCCCGCAGGTTCTCGCCGGCGCCCGAGAGCATGGCGTAGACGCGCAGCTCCAGCCGCCCCTCGTCGGCAAGCCCGCGATACAGATCGGCGGTCGCTGCGCTCACTCCGGCGTCGTGGACGCCGGTCAACCCGACGCTCGCCAGTCGTTCGAGAGCTGACAGCAGCGCCGCTTTATCCTGTGCAGCCGTGGGCTGCGGGATTTCGCTTTCGATGAGGCCCATTGCGGCATCGACGAATACACCGCTCGGCTGGCCGTCCGCCCTGCGCAAAATGGCGCCGCCGTCGGGCGCGGCGGTTTGCGCGTCGATGCCGGCGAGGTGCATGGCGCGGGAATTCGACCAGCCGGCGTGGCCGTCGACGCGCGTGAGGAAAACGGGACGATCGGCGACGACCGCATCGAGATCGCCCGCCTGCGGGAATTCACGCGATGGCCACAGCTCCTGGTTCCAGCCACGGCCCAGGGCCCACGGGTCGTCCGGATGCCGGGCCGAGAATTCGGCGACGCGCCGCAACGCGTCGTCCAGGCACGATGCGCCTGTGAGGTCGACCTGCAAGGCGGCACGGCCGAGCTCCAGAACATGGCCGTGCGCGTCGATGAGGCCCGGCAGCAGCGTGGCGCCGTTGCCGTCCGTGCGCGTCAGCTCGTCGCCCTGCCCGATCGCATCCGCCTCGCCGGTGGCGACGACCCGGCCCTGCGGCGAAATCCTCAGAGCCGCGAAGCGCTCCAGGCCGTGCGCGGTCCACGTGTAACCGCGCACGTTTTCGACAATGCGATCCTCGGCAATGGCCGGCAGCGCCGCAATCGCAAGGGCGAGCAGCGCAATGCAGGCCGACGGTCGCGGCATCAGGGCGACCCGAGCGGCGCGGGATAGAGGCCGATGAAGTGGCCGCTGCCCTCCAGCGACTGGTACAGCACCAGTCCGCGGCAATGACGGCATTTCAGCACCGTCCAGGTTTCCACCTGCCCCGAGCGATTGTCGTGCCCGTTGGCCGTGAAGAGAGCCTGCGCTTCGTGCTGCGTCGAGCAGCGCGGACACTCGATTTTCATGACCCTGTCGCTCCGGCACGGCTTTCGTCGCGAGCCGCGCGAAACTCTTCGCCTTCGTGCCAGTTCGGAAAGGCTTCGCTTGCGGCCAGCTCGCGGCCGACGGTAAACAGCATCTCGACATCTTCGACGGTGCCCGTCAGATCCCACTCCGGGTCGAATTCGTCGGCCGGCTTGTGGTAGCGCTCGGCGACGTACCCGGCCTGCTGCTGCCGCCCCCACTCGCTGCCCCGTTCCACGTGATCGATGCCGCCTCTTACGTACAGCACCGGCACGCCACGCTTGGCCAGATTGAAATGATCGGAGCGATAGAAGAAGCCCTTCTCCGGGGTCGGCTCCGGTTCGAGATGACGGCCCTGTTCCGCCGCAACGCGCGCCAGCCAGTCTTCGAGCTCCGAGCTGCCGTAGCCGATGACACTGACGTCTTTCGAGGGCCCGAGCACCGACATGCGATCGATATTGATCGCGGCGACGGTTTCGGCGAGCGGCACGAGCGGATTCCGCGCATACCATGCCGAACCGAGCAGACCGGATTCTTCCGCCGTGACCGCGAGAAACAGAACGGAACGCTCGGGCGGCTCCGGTGCGCCGGCGAAAGCTTCGGCAATCTCCATGATGGCAGCTACACCGGTGGCATTGTCCTGCGCGCCATTGAAGATCTGGTCGCCCTCGCGCGACTCGTCGCGGCCGAGATGATCCCAATGCGCCATGTAGATGATGGTTTCGCCGGGGCGCTCGCTGCCGGGGAGGATGCCGGCGACATTGCGCGACTTCGAGTGCGCGATGCTGTTCTCGACGCCGACCGTCGCGGTGAGTCCGCCCACCGCCTGCGCCTCGAAACCGCGTTCCGCGGCCGACTTCCTGGCCGACTGGTAATCGCTCCCGGCCGCCGCAAACAGACGTTCCGCCGCATCCCCGGTGATCCAGCCTTCGATCGCCACGCGCGACCGGTTGCCATCTTTGGATTCGAGGTCGAACTGCGGGCCGCTCCAGCTGCCCGTCACGACTTCCCAGGGATATCCCGCGGCATCCGTCTCGTGCACGATCAGCGCGCCCGCCGCTCCCTGTCTCGCCGCCTCCTCGAACTTGTACGTCCAGCGCCCGTAGTAGGTCATGGCATTGCCGGTGAACAGCTCCGGATCCTGTGTCGCGTACCCCGGATCGTTGACGAGTATGACGGCCGTCTTGCCGCGCATGTCGAGGCCTTCATAGTCGTTCCAGTCGTATTCGGGCGCGACGATGCCGTAGCCGACGAACACGAGCTCGCTGTCCTCGATCGCGGCCTGCTCCGTCACGCGCTTGGTCCAGACGATCATGTCTTCGCCGTAGCCGAACGTGAGGCTGCCGGCCCCTCCGCCGATGACCAGCTCGGCGGCCGGATCGGCCGTGATCCTCACCAGCGGCACATCCTGGAAATAGCCTTCGGCGGCGGCCGGCTTCAGGCCGAGCTTCGCGAACTCGTCACGGATGTACTCGACCGTCTTTTCACCGCCCGGAGAGGACGGCTCCCGGCCTTCGAACTCGTCGGATGCCAGCGTGCGCACGTGACGCGCGAAGTCCTCCGCGGAAATATCCGCCCGTGGCGAGGCTTGCGGCGCTGCATCGGCGGCCGTGGCGGCAGGTTCCTGTGGACTGCACGCGGCAAGCAGCGGGGCGAGCAATGCGGCGAAACAGAACACTGGAAAGCACGGACGATCGGACATCATGAAGCTCCCGGGCGCTCGACTGTAGATGGTTGACGGTGGCACGCGCGGCCTTGTGGCGGCCAATTCGCGAGACTACAAGCATACACGCCGGAATCGGCAACGAAAAATGGCGCCCCTGAAACAAAAACGGCTCAGGAATCTTCATTCCCAAGCCGTTCCCCGAACACGGAGCCTGTGGACTACTAAAACACAAACTCCGGAGCCGGAAATCGTCAAACCTCTTCGTCGGGCCCGGTCGTCGGGCCATCGCGGACCATCGTTCCGGCTGCGTGACGGCCCGATGCTCGAATCACAACTTCAGCGCAAACCTCATGCACCTGCCCGTGCGCGGCGGATGCACCCAGATCACGTCCACGTTGCGGTTCTTCGCGGCGCGTTCCACTGCGGCCATCCTGTCCGCATCGCACTGCTGCGCGGCGGACACCTGTGCCGCTTGTTCGGGTGTCAATGCGCACCCGGCCAGCGCGGCACACACTGCCAGGACGACTGAAATTCTCGGCAACGGCATGGCAGCCCTTCAGTTGAAATCGCCGGCTTGCAGCCGGCGGGCTCTTCGTCTGCCTGATTCCGATGCGGCAGGGTGAGTTTAGTTCAAATCGACCCCGAGCGCACCCCCCTCACGGCCCGGTCAAATTATCAGAATTAAGATGAAATATAGATTATAACTATTTGATCATAATAAATTTAACAGGGCAGTCTTGATGCCGTTTCGAGCTGGCGGTCGGGCATTTCCAGCGCCGCGGGCCGGGCGCCGCGACGGCGCTTCGCGGGTACAAGTTTTGACGCCATCGGAAGCCCGGCGTAGGCTCACCGCCGAACCAGAATAAGGAGGCTTTCGATGTCGCTGAGAGTCACGTTCGACCTCGGAGATGATGATCTCAAGCACTTCCAGCTGATCATGCGGGAGGCGCGCAACGCCATCAAGGATATCGATCAGGCGACGATCGTTCGCTCGGCGCACGATCTCCTGAAGCAAATCCGCTCGGTCAAGATCCCGCAGTTCATCCAGGAGCGGCTCGCGAAGCTCGAAACGATGATCGGCATGGTGACCGACGAAGAATGGAAGCTGCCCGAGCCGGAAAGAACGCGCGTCCTGAACGCGCTGGCATATTTCGGCGAACCGGAAGACCTGATTCCCGATCACATCCCCGGTCTCGGGTTCCTGGACGACGCGATCATGATCGAGCTCGTGGTCCGCGAGCTGCGGCACGAGATCCAGGCGTATACCGATTTCTGCACGTTCCGATCCGTCGAGGAGAACCGGCGCCGGCACTATGGCAAGGAAGATACGGTCACACGCGAGGAATGGCTGAGGCAGCGGCGCTCGGAGCTGCATTCGCGCATGCGCCGCCGCCGCCGCCGCGATCGCTCGCACTCGGCAGGCTCGGGCCGCTCGCCCTTTTCGCTGCTTTGAACCTCGGGAGGTTCTGTCAGAACCCGCCCACGCGCGTTCCCGGACGGCCGCCGCACCGATGGCGCGCGGAATCGAATGTCCTGAACAGGGAGCGTCCGATCTCGCGCCGGCGGTGCAGGCGCGGCCCGGCGCGCCGCGCCGGTTCGGCGGCGTCGGCCGGCGTCGGCTGCGCAACGACGGGATCGTCCTGCATCGGGATCTCTGCGACGACTTCGTCGAGAGTCGGCAATTCCGCCATCGTGGCGGCTGTTTCGGCGAGCACGCCATCGCCGCGCGCATCGGTCGACATCGCCACTGCCGCTTCGGGTTCGACAACGCGCTCGACTCGCGGCGGGACGCGCTCGACTCGCGACACGGCAGGCGCACGCTCGATGACGGAAGACTCTCCCGCGCGCTGCCACAGCTCGTGATCGGACCACGAATCCGGGGTTCCGGAAGGGACTTGCTCGTGAAGTGGCTGGTGACGCCCGCGCCGGGCGTAAGAAGGCTCGGATGACATGATGGCAACCCCGCTGTCCTAGGACGACCCCGTAGACCGGAAGCTTTGCGCCCCCACCTTTCGGTGGGTTTGCCCTTCGCACGTGGCAACTCTAGCAATCGAACCGGCGAAGTCAAGGACGCGCGGCGGGCTTTATGTCACATGTCGTCGAGGCCCGATTCACGGCCAGTAGTAGTAGCCGACGAGCAGCAGGCCCGCCCACATCGCCGCCTGCGCATGCCAGCGCCAGCGCCGCGCCCGGATGAGGCCGATGAAACTGACGCCGCAGACCACGGTCATAGTCACGAAGAGCGCCAGGCTCACCGCCAGCGGTCGCAGCTCCGCCTCGAGCCGCGGGTGATCACCGGCCAGCAACAGGAAGATGAAGGTCACCACGAGGAGACCGAGCGCGATCGAGGCGACGCAACCGAGCAGAATGCCGGTCACGAATGCTAGAGGGCTCATGCGCGGCGCGCCGTGGCCGCCGGGCCCGGAATTTGAGAACTTTTACCTTGATTGCGCATCCTGGGGCCACTAGCCTAGGAGATGTTGGTGCGCGTGTCAGCGCGCGGGTATTCGATTGCAAAGGACGGGCATGATGAAGCGCTTTTCGACTATGGCCTTGAACCGCCTGGCCCTGACCTTGCTGGTCATGCTGGCGGCGATCCAGACGGTGCCGGCCGAGCCGGCGCCGCCGGCGGTCGAAGCGACGGCGCCGCTGGCGCCCGATGCCCGCCACCGCAAGATCAGCCAGATGGTGACGCGCTTCATCGAAGAGGCGCATTACCGTCACGCGAGCATAGACGATGCGCTTTCCGCGCAGATCTTCGAGCAGTATCTCGAAGCGCTCGATCCGAACCGGATCTACTTCCTGGCCTCCGACGTCGAGAAAATGAGCCGCTACCGCGAGAGCCTCGACGACAGCGTGAAGCGGGGCCATCTCGAGCCCGTTTTCGAGATCTTCAACCTGTATCGAGCCCGGACGCAGGAACGCCTGCAACTGGCGGTGCAGCTGCTCGCGGAGAAGCCGGACTTCACGGTCGACGAGAAGTTCTATTTCGACCGCTCCGAATCGCCCTGGGCGAACCAGGCCGAGCTGGATGAAATCTGGCGCAAGCGCATCAAGAACGACGCGTTGAGCCTGCTGCTCTCGGACAAGACCTGGGAAGAGACGCAGGAGGCCCTCGGCAAGCGCTACGGTCAGTTGAACAGGCGCCTCACCCAGGTGAAGGCGGACGATGTGTTCGAGTCGTTCATGAACGCCTACGCGCACACGCTCGACCCGCACTCGACGTACCTCTCGCCGCGCAGCTCCGAGGAGTACCGCATCAGCATGAGCCTGTCGTACGAGGGCATCGGCGCATCGCTGGAGCTGGCCGATGAGTTCGTCTCGGTGCTGGACGTCATTCCGGGCGGTCCGGCGGCGATCTCCGGCGAGCTGGAGCCCAAAGACCGCATCACCGCCGTCGGCCAGGGCGCGAGCGGCGACATGGTGGATGTGGTGGGCTGGCGTCTCGACGACGTGGTCGAGCTGATCCGCGGGCCCGGCGGCTCGGTCGTCCGCCTGCAGATACTTCCGGGCGGCGCCACGCCCGGATCGGCGGAGCACACCATTGCGCTCAAGCGCGACCGCGTCAAGCTGGAAGAGCGGGCGGCGCAAAGTGACACGATTGAAATCGAGAGGCCCGGCGGCCACTGGAAGATCGGCGTCATCGAAGTGCCCAGCTTCTATCAGGACTATGCCGCGCGCGCAGCTCACAAGAAGAACTACACGAGCACGACCAACGACGCGCGAAGGCTCATCGCCAAGCTCGAGGGCGAAGGCATCGACGGGCTCATCATCGACCTGCGCGACAACGGCGGCGGCCACCTGTCGGAAGCGATCGAGCTGAGCGGCCTGTTCATCGAGGACGGCCCTCTCGTGCAGCTGCGCGATTACCGCGGCGCGACCGAAGTGCTGCGCGACCCCGAGCCGGAGGTCGCCTATGACGGTCCCCTCGCCGTGCTCGTCAACCGCTACAGCGCTTCGGCGTCCGAGATTTTCGCGGCCGCCATGCAGGACTACAAACGCGGCGTCGTCATCGGCCAGCAAACGTTCGGCAAGGGCTCCGTGCAGAACCTCTATTCGCTGGACAATTACACGCGCTCCCGGGAAGGCAATCTCGGCCTCGGTCAGCTCACGCTGACGATCGGCAAGTACTACCGCGTGACCGGCGGCAGCACGCAGCATCGCGGCGTGCATCCCGATATTTCGCTACCCTCGGTCATCGATACGGAAACCGTCGGCGAGAGCACGCGCGAGACCGCCCTGCCGTGGGACCGGATCGAGCCCATCGACTTCGCGGCCCGCGCGCCGCTGGACGCCGCCGTATCGGCTTTGACGGAAAGGCACGAGCAGCGCGTCGCCAATGATCCCGATTACAATTATGTGGTCGGCGGTATCTCGGCCTCCGAGGACCTGCGCGAGCAGGAGTGGATCTCCCTGAATCTCGAAGCGCGAAAGCGCGAGCGCGTGCAGCAGGATCGCGAAAACCTCGAACGGGAGAACGCCCGCCGGGCGGCGCATGGACTCGAACCACTGGAGTCGCTGGAGGAGCTCGAAGATGCCGAGCCGCCGGATTTCACCCTTCGGGAGACGGCGGAGATCGTCGCCGACATGTTGAATCTGTACGGTCCGCGCGCGGTAGCCTCGGGCACTGCGGCCTCGAGCCGGTAGGCGACACCGCCGGCGGTATTTCGAGCCGTTCCATGGCCCCTTGCGAAATGCCTGTTTACTGTTATACTCTACTATAACACCGATGCGGGGCAGTCCGGTCGTCTGAACCGACCCCGGGACGGAAGCGGGCCTTCGATGCCAGCAAAAACTCTGTCGATGCCCTTCGGCCTGGTCGCCCCCCTCGTCCTGCTGCTCACTGCCTGCAGCGACAGCAGCAGCGAAAACGATGCCGAGGACGCACCGCCGATACCCGTAGAGACCGTCGTCACGTCCCTCGGCGAAATCGCCGCCGTTTACTCCGGCACGGCCGCGCTGGAGGCGGAGAGCGAAGCCGATGTGCTCACCAAGGTCGGCGGCGAAGTCGTGGAGTTGCGCGTCGAGGAAGGAGACCGGGTCGAGGCCGGTCAGGTGCTCGCGGTGCTCGACGGCGAGCGCTTGCGGCTGGAGCTCGCCCGATCGCTGGCCGAGGTCCGCCGCCTCGAGCAGGAATACGAGCGCAACGTGGAGCTGCACGAGCGCGGCCTCGTCAGCGCCGGCGCCTTCGAGAACCTGAAATACGAGCTGGACGCGCTGAAAGCCGCCCATGATCTCGCTGCGCTCGAGCTGGCGTATACGAATATCCGCGCGCCGATCCCGGGCATCGTGACGCATCGATACATCAAGGTCGGCAATACGCTGGCCGTCAACCAGCCGACGTTCCATGTCGCCGACCTGGATCCGCTGCTCGCCCACCTGTTCGTGCCGGAGCGAGAGTATCGGTTGCTCGCCTCCGGGCACCCGGCGACGGCCGAGATCGATGCCCTGGCGGGACGCGAGTTCGCCGCGCGCATCGACCGCATCGCACCCGCCGTCGATCCGGCCACCGGCACGTTCAAGGTGACGGTCGAGGTCGAGGATCCCGACCGGCTGCTCAAGCCAGGCATGTTCAGCCGCGTCAGCATCGTCTACGACACCCATCCCGACGCTTTGCTGATCCCCCGCGTGGCGCTCGTCGACGACGATACCTCCGCGGCGGTATTCGTCATCGAGGACGGTGTGGCGCGTCGCAAGGAGGTGCGCACCGGCTTCGTCGATTCGGGCAGCATCGAGATTCTGAACGGTCTGAACGGAGGCGACAACGTCGTCGTCATCGGGCAGAACGGCTTGCGCGACGGCACGCGCGTTGAAGTCGTCAACGCGCCGGCTTCGGGCGGCATGCACGCAAGCTCCGACGGCGCCCGCTGACCGCGCGAAAAGCCGGGGGAACGAAGGTGCGGCTCGTCGAAATCGCGGTCCAGCGGCGCGTGACCATCCTGATGTTCACGCTGGCGATTGCCTTGTTCGGCTTCGTCTCGCTGTCGAGGCTCAAGGTCAACCTGCTGCCCGACCTGTCCTACCCCACCCTGACGATACGCACGGAACTCACCGGCGCCGCGCCACTCGAGGTCGAGAATCTGCTCAGCAAGCCCATCGAAGAATCGATGGGAGTGATCAAGAACGTGCGGCAGGTGCGCTCGGTATCGCGCGCCGGTCAGTCGGACGTCATCATCGAGTTCCTCTGGGGCACCGACATGGATTTTGCCGGTGTCGACGTGCGCGAGAAGCTGGACCTCCTCGAGCTGCCGCTGGAAGCCGGCCGCCCGCTGCTGCTGCGTTTCGACCCGTCCGGCGAACCCATTCTGCGTCTCGCGCTCCTGGATGCCGATACGGGCACCGCGCAGGCGTCCGCCGACGATCTCAAGGCGCTGCGCCGCTTCGCCGAGGATCAGCTCAAGATCCAGCTCGAGTCCGTGGAAGGCACGGCGGCGGTCAAGATCAGCGGCGGTCTGGAGGACGAGATCCAGATCCGTGTCGACCAGCAGAAGCTGGCGCAGCTCAACCTGCCCATTGCCGACGTCGCCGCTCGGCTGGGCGCCGAAAACGTCAATCTGTCCGGCGGCCGGCTAGAGCAGGGCTCACAGCGTTTTCTCGTCCGCACCATCAACGAGTTCCGCAGCGTCGAGGAGATTGCCGCAGCCATTGTCGCCATGCCGGAGGGGCGGCCGGTCTATCTTCGCGACGTGGCGACCGTGCAGCGCGGCTACAAGGAACGCGAAGCGATCACGCGCCTGGACGGGCGCGAATCCGTGGAGCTGGCGGTCTACAAGGAGGGCGACGGCAACACGGTGCTGATAGCCGATCGGCTCGAGGAGCGCCTCGCCGGAATCCGCGAGTCGCTGCCGGAGAGCTTCGAGCTCACGACGGTCTACGACCAGTCGAGCTTCATCTCCTCCGCCATCGACGAGGTGAAGTCGGCGGCTGTCGTCGGCGGCCTGCTCGCGATCCTCGTGCTCTATCTTTTCCTGCGTGACATTCGCGCGACGGTCATCATCGGGCTGGCGATCCCGGTGTCCGTCATCGGCACGTTCGTCGCCATGTATGCGACCGACCTGTCCCTCAACATCATGTCGCTGGGCGGCATTGCGCTCGCCATCGGCATGCTCGTCGACAATTCGATCGTCGTGCTGGAAAACATCGTGCGCAAGAAGGAAGCGGGGCTCGAGCCACGCGCGGCCGCCGTGCAGGGCACCGGCGAGGTCGCGACTGCGGTGACCGCATCGACGTTGACGACGGTCGCGGTGTTCTTCCCGATGGTCTTCGTAAGCGGCATCGCCGGTCAGCTCTTTCGCGACCAGGCGCTCACGGTCACGTTCGCGCTCATGCTGTCGCTGTTCGTGGCGCTGACGCTCGTGCCGATGCTGGCCGCGCTCGGCGCCGGCCGCCGTATCGCCGATGCCCCGGACGATCGGCCGCCCGGACGTCTGACGCGCGGCCTCGGCGCGACGCTGGGTGCATGCCGCAGAGCGATCGCCATTCTGGCGCGCGCCGGCAGGCTCGCGCTGTGGCCGTTCGCCCGGCTGTTTCAAGGCTCGAACGGCGTTCTCGCACGCGCCTATCCGCGCCTGCTGGCCGCGTCCCTGCGTCACCGGGGGCTCGTCGTCACCGGCGCTGCGCTGATCTTCGTGGCGGCGATGAGCCTGGTGCCGCGGCTCGGCACCGAGCTCATTCCGCAGCTCGCACAGGGCGAGTTCAATCTTGAAATGCGCATGCCGCCCGGCACGCCGCTCGAGCAGTCGGACGAGGCCGTGCAGGCCGCCCAGCGCTCGGCCGCGCAGCTGCCGGAAGCCGAGCTCGTCTATTCCGTCACGGGCACCGGCAACCGCCTGGACGCCAACCCGGTCGATTCGGGCGACAATTACGGCAGCCTGAGCATCCGCCTCGCGCCCGGCGCGGACCGCGAGACCGAGGAACGCGCCATGGATGCCATGCGCGCGGATCTCGGCAAGCTTCCGGGCGTGCAGTTCGAGTTCAAGCGCCCTGCCCTGTTCAGCTTCTCGACGCCGCTGGCCATCGAGATCGCCGGTTACGACCTCGGCGGCCTGCGCTCCACCAGCGAACGCCTGGTCGCTGCGCTCGAGGCCTCGAATCGCTTCACGGACGTGGAAACGACCGTCGAGTCCGGCAATCCGGAGATCCAGATCGTTTTCGACCACGAGCGCGCCGCGCGGCTCGGCGTTCCCGTCCGCGACATCGCCGATCGTGTCGTGAGCAACGTGCGCGGTGACGTGGCGACGCGCTACAGCTGGCGCGACAAGAAGATCGACGTGCTGGTGCGCAGCGTGGATGCGCGCGACGCAAGCATCGAGGAAATCCGCCGCCTGATCGTCAACCCGGCGAGCGACCGTCCGGTGCCGCTGGAAGCCGTGGCGGATATCCAGGTTGCGCTCGGGCCGTCGGAAATCCGCCGTATAGAGCAGGAACGCACTGCGCTGGTCACGGCCAATCTGGGCTTCGGCGATCTCGGCGGCGCAGTCGAGGAGGCCGAGCGCATCATCGATCGAACGCCCATGCCGTTCGGCGTGACGGCGACGGTCTCCGGCCAGAACGAAGAAATGCAGCAATCCCTGCGGTCCATGCAATTCACGCTCGCCATGGCGATCTTCCTCGTCTATCTCGTCATGGCCTCGCAGTTCGAATCACTCATTCATCCGTTCGTCATCCTGTTCACGATCCCGCTCGCCCTGGTCGGGGCCGTGCTGGCGCTGTACATCACCGGCACGACTCTGAACGTCGTGGCGTTCATCGGCATCATCATGCTTGCCGGGATCGTCGTGAACAACGCCATCGTGCTCATCGATTTCGTCAACCAGCGCCGGGCGCAGGGCGTCGAGAAAACCGCGGCGCTCATGGAAGCCGGCAGCGCGCGGCTGCGGCCAATTCTCATGACGACGCTGACGACCGTCCTCGGCCTGCTGCCGATGGCGGTCGGATTCGGCGACGGCGCGGAAGTGCGCGCCCCGATGGCAATCACCGTGATTGGCGGACTGGTCACCTCGACCTTGCTGACGCTGTTCGTCGTCCCGGTGGTCTACTCGCTGCTGGATCGCGAGCGGATGGCCCCCCTCCCCGCCGCAGCGCCCGAGGCCGGCTGAGCGCTGTATGAAGCATACCGAGATCGCGCTGCGGCGGCCGGTCACCACCGTCATGGTGTTCCTCGCGCTGGCGTTGATCGGCGCTATTTCCATGCGGATGTTGCCGCTGGAGAAATTCCCCGACATCGTGTTTCCCGGGATATTCGTGCAGATCCCCTACGAGGGCTCGACGCCGGAGGAGATCGAGCGCCTGATCACGCGTCCCGTCGAGGAGTCGCTGGCCACTTTGAGCGGCGTGGAACGCATGGAATCCACGACCACGGAAAGCCAGGCCCAGATCGGCCTGGAATTCAACTGGGACCAGAATATTTCGGCGGCGGGCATCGATGCGCGCGCCAAGGTGGACGCCATCCAGGACCAGCTGCCGGACGATGTCGAACGCATTCAGGTGTTTACGGGCTCGTTCTCGGATCAGCCCATTCTCGTGCTGCGCATTTCCAGCGATCGCGACCTGTCGATGGCCTACTCGATGCTCGAGCGTCACCTCAAGAGGCGCATCGAGCGCGTCGACGGCGTATCGCGCGTCGAGCTGGAGGGCGTGGATCCGCCCGAGATCCGTATTCTCGTCGATGCCGATCGCGCCACGGCGCATCACATCGGCATGAACGAACTTCGCGAGCTGCTCGCGCGCAGCAACTTCGCCGTCAGCGCCGGGCGCATCACGGCCGGGGGCGAGCGCTTCAGCGTGCGGCCGACGGGAGAGCTCAAATCGCTCGCTGAAATAGAGAACATCATCATCGACCGGGGCGACGTGCGGCTCAGCGACATCGCGACGGTCGAGTTGCGCAGCCCGGAGCGGTACTACGGGCGTCATCTCAACGGCAAGTACGCCATCGGCCTCAACGTCTACAAGGCCACCGGCGAAAACATGGTCGACGTGTCCGACCGCGTGCAGGCGGAGGTCGCGGAAATCAGCAAGCTGCCGCAGATGAGCGGCATCAGCATCATCGACCTCGACAATCATGCCGACGGCGTGCGCAACTCGCTCGGTGATCTCGCCCATGCCGGGCTGGTCGGCGGTCTGTTCGCCATCCTCGTGCTGTACCTGTTCCTGCGCCAGGCGACGACCACGCTGATCGTCATGCTGTCGGTGCCGTTCTCGCTGCTCATCACGCTCGGCGCCATGTATTTCTTCGGCCTGTCGCTCAACATCCTGTCGATGATGGGCCTGATGCTGGCCGTCGGCATGCTGGTGGACAACGCAGTGGTCGTGACCGAAAGCATATTCCGCCATCGCCAGCTCGAGCCGGCGCGCCCGTTCGCCGCGACCCTGGTCGGCGTTCGCGAAGTCGGTCTCGCCGTGACCGCCGGCACCGCGACGTCGATCATCGTTTTCGTGCCCGTCATGTTCGGCATCAAGAACGAAATCACCGTCTTCCTCACCCATGTGGCTGTCACGATCGTGGTGGCGATGGTGGCTTCGTTGCTGATCGCACAAACGCTCGTGCCGATGCTTGCCGCGCGCGTGCGCCCGCCGCCTCCGCCGAAAAAAGGCGCGTGGATGGTCCGCCTGACGGACCGTTACGTGCGCGCCCTGGACTGGACCATGCACCATCACTGGTGGACCGCATTGGCCATCGTCGTCGTGCTCGCGGCGGGTTTGGCTATCCCTCCCCGCTTCATCCACTTCGAGACTTTCCCGCAGGAGTCGTCCAGGCGACTGTTTCTCGAGTATCACATCGAGGGCACGCATCCGGTGTCGGTGATCGAGAACGTGGCGGTCAACCGCGTCGAGGCTTTTCTGTTCGCCAACGCCGAGGAGCTGGAGATCCGCGACGTGTACAGTTATTTCGACGAGACGACCGCGCAGACGACGATCCTGCTGAAACCCGAGGAGGAGGCGCAGGTACCGACCCGCGCGGTCATCGAGCGCATCGAGAAAGACCTGCCCGAGATCATCATCGGCAAGCCGAGCTTCCAGTTCGACCAGCAGGGCGGCGGCGAGGGCTTCAGCCTGCAGCTTTCCGGTGACTCGACGGAACTGCTGGCCGAGCTGAGCGAATCGCTGATCCGGGTGCTGGAATCGGTCGACGGGCTGTACGGGCTGCGGTCCGATGCGACGGCGGGAGACTCCGAAGTGCGCGTGGTCGTGGACCGCGAGAAGGCCATGGCGGCCGGCCTGGATACACTGCGCATCGCCCGGGTCGTCGCCACGGCGATGCGCGGCGACCAGCTGCCGGAATTCCGCGGCGCCACGGACGAGATTGCGGTGCGGCTGGCGTTCCGCGATTCGGACCGTTCGACGCTCGCGGACCTCGCAGGCGTGCCCCTGCTGCTGGCCGACGGTCGCACGATCACGCTCGGCTCGGTAGCCGACCTTCGCATGGCGCGCGGCCCGCGGGCGATTCAGCGCGTCGATCGCCAGACCGCAGTGGTCATCAGCGGCAATCTCGAGCCCGACGCCTCACTCGATGAGCTCGAGCCGGAGGTCGAGAAGCTCATGGAACAGTTCGCCCTGCCGCCCGGCTATGCATGGAAGTTCGGCCGCGGCTTCGAAGAGGCGGACGAAACGCAACAGGTCATGATCACCAATATTCTGCTCGGCGTCGCGCTGATCTTCATCGTCATGGCGGCTTTGTTCGAATCGGTGCTGTTTCCCCTGTCGATCATCGCCTCGATCGCCTTCTCGATCGTCGGTGTGTTCCTGACGTTCTGGCTGACGGGCACGACGTTCTCGTTCATGGCCACGATCGGCATCATGATTCTGATCGGCGTGGTCGTGAACAACGGCATCGTGCTCATCGATCGCGTCAACAATCTGCGGCTCAACGGCATGCCGCGTGAAGAGGCGATCCTGCAGGGCGGACGCGACCGGCTGCGGCCGATATTGATGACGGTGGCTACGACCATTCTCGGTCTCATGCCGCTGGCCGTCGGCACGACGCAGATCGGCGGCGACGGGCCGCCCTACTTTCCCATGGCGCGCGCCATAATCGGCGGGCTGGCATTCTCGACGCTGACGTCGCTGCTGGTCGTGCCCAGCATCTACGTCTGGCTGGACGGCGCCGGCAAGTGGGCGCGGAGAGTACTGGCGATCGCCAGGGGACATTCCCCGCCCGAGCAGCAACCTGTGACATCGTAGGCCGGCATAACCCCGCACTTGATGCGGGGGGTTGCCGGCGCTCGCCCGATCAGCCGAGCAGCGTCCGGTAGAGGTTCCAGTAGTCTTCGGCGAGCACGTTGACCTCGAGCGCCGCGTAGTCGAGTCTCTGGAAGAGCACATCGCCCTCGTAGCCTTCGCGAATCGAGCCGATCGAGGTCGCGATCGGCACCGCGTCGGCTTCGTTGCGGAACTTCACCCGGGACATCAGGTGCGCGCCGCGCTGGCGCAACTCTTTCGCGTACTCGCGGTCGACGGTCGTCGCGGCCAGCGCCTTGCCGATCCGCTCGATCAAGGCATTGCAATCCTCGACCGAGCCGTAACCCATCTCCTGCACGGGCTTCAGCATCGCCGATTTGGCCATCAGGGCGAGCGATTCACCGGCGAAATGGATGAAAAGCTGTTGCGCCAGGGCGATGGCGGCGACATTGATCGTGCGCCTGCTGTCCAGCGTCATGCCGGGAAACTCGGGCCAGGGCTCGCTCTCGACCTTCTCCCGCTGGTCCTGCAGGTCCTTGAGCGCGACACGCTCGGCCTCGAATCGCTCGCCGGCGACGGCGAGCTGCTGCCGTAGCCGCCGCCGCTTGAAGTAGTACCAGAATGCCTCGTGACGCGCGATCGTGTCTTCCAACTGCCGGCATTCGTCCCTGAGCGCGGTCGCCGCCGCCTGACGCTGCTCGATCTGGACGTTGAGCGCTTCGGCGCGCTTGCGCTTGTCCTGATTGAACTCGCGGGTATGCTTGCGGCGCTCGCGTTCTTCCTGCTGGTTGCGAAGCTCCGAAACGAGCTGCGTCAACTTCTGGTGGCAGCTCCGCCACAGCGCACGGAGCTGAAAATGGACGACCGCGTTGAGAGCGGAGGCCGGATTGGTGAGCAGCGATTCGAGCGACTCGAGCTGATCGTGCGCGCGGACGATTTCACCGTCTTTTTCCTTGAGCTTCTCCACCAGAGCCTCGCGCTCGCGACGCAGCTCGGAATACTCTCTTTTGAGGCCGGCCCGGTTCCAGTACAGCCTGAGGAGGCGTTCTTCCTCGACGGACGGCTCGTCGCGGGACGCCGCATTGCCGGGCAGGAGCTCAGTCAGGCGCGTCATTCGACACGCATCCGCAATGGGCCGCAGGGATTAACGCGCGGCTGCGAAGGCGTGGCCGCGATCGACACAGTATTCGAGCCACTTGTTCAGCAACATATTCCGGCTCCAGCGGCGCGGCAGCTCGCGCGCCTGCTGCGCCTCGAAACGGCTGAGCGCAGCGTGACGATGCCGGCGCGTGCAGGCCATCGCCTCCGCGAGACGGGCGTCGCGGTAAATGCGGATGCGCAGGTCCGGGTCGGCCTGTGGACCGGACGGCGCGGCGAAATAGTAAGTCAAATGGATCGTCGTCGTGTAACGCGTGCGTTCCTCGACTGTCAGGTGCAAGTCGCAGTCCGCGCTGACGATGGATACCGCTTCGCCGTTCAGACGATCCAGATCAGGCACGAGCGCGTACAGCCGGATGAAATTGCTCTCGTACAAGGTCATGAGCCCGGCGAAGCTTTGCGGCCGCACGAAGCATTGCGGCGCAATAGCGCTGTCGGTGATGATGCTGTCCCCCGTCATGGCCGGACTATATCATAGGGTTTGCGAGCGTCCGCAAGACGTAATTCTCACTCGCATAGCAGTGAAAACGACGCGCGTCAAGACACGGCCATTCACGGATCAGAAGCCCGGCACGGCGGGTCTGCGCAAGCGCATCAGCGTGTTCCGCCAGCCGCATTACCTGGAGAATTTCGTCCAGGCGATTTTCGATTGCATCGACGCATCGAACGGCGTGCTGATCGTCGGCGGCGACGGCCGTTTCCACAATCGACAGGCCGTGCAGTCGGTCGCGCGGCTCGCCGCCGGGAACGGCGCGAGACGTGTCGTGATCGGCCGCGGCGGCCTCCTGTCCACACCGGCCGCATCCGGGCTGATACGCTCGAGCGGCGCGAGCGGCGGATTCATTCTCACGGCCAGCCACAATCCGGGCGGACCGGACGGCGACTTCGGCATCAAGTTCAACACGGCAAACGGTGGTCAGGCCTCCGAGAAACTGATGGAGGAGGTTTACGCACGCACGCTGGCGATCGAGTCGTACCGGTTGGCGGCGCTCCCGGAAATCGACATCGACACGCCGGGGCTGCGGCGCATCGGCGCATTCGAAGTCGAGGTCGTGGATCCCGTGGAAGGCTACGCGTCGCTCATGGAGAAACTCTTCGATTTCGATCGCATGCGGAGTCTGTTGCGCACGCCCGGATTCAGCCTGCGTTTCGACGCCATGCACGCAGTTACGGGCCCGTATGCCGTAGAGATCCTGGAGCGCCGGCTGGGCGCGCCCGAGGGCACGGTCGTCAACGGCATTCCCCTCGAAGATTTCGGCGGCGGCCACCCCGATCCCAACCCGATGGACGCAGCGAACCTCGTACGGGCCATGGGGACGGCCGGCGGGCCGCTGTTCGGCGCCGCGTCGGACGGCGACGGCGATCGCAACATGATCCTCGGACGGAATTTCCTCGTCTCGCCCGGCGACAGTCTTGCGGTGCTTGCGGCGCAGGCACCGCTCGTGCCCGGTTATCGCGACGGGCTCGCCGGCGTCGCCCGCTCGATGCCGACCAGCCGCGCCGTCGACAGAGTCGCCGCGGCGCAGGGGGTCGCCTGCCACGAGACGCCGACGGGATGGCGTTTCTTCTGCAACCTCCTCGATGCCGGACGCATCACGCTCTGCGGCGAAGAGAGCTTCGGCACGAGCTCCGATCACGTGCGCGAGAAAGACGGGCTCTGGGCGGTGCTGTTCTGGCTCGACCTTCAGGCGGCTACCGGCCTATCGGTCGAGGAGCTGGTGCGTGCGCACTGGGCGCAGTTCGGCCGCAATTTTTTCGCGCGCCACGATTTCTCGATAGCGGACACGCGCGCTGCCGAGGCGGTCATGCGGCATCTCGGCGAACGGCTCGAGACACTGACCGGGCGCAACGCCGGCGCATCCGCCATCGCGCGCGCCGACGTGTTTCGCTACGTCGATCCCGTCGACGGCAGCGTTTCCGAAAATCAGGGTACGCGGATACAGTTCGAGGACGATTCGCGGATCGTCTATCGCCAGTCGGGCACGGGCACGCAAGGCGCGACGCTTCGCGTTTATCTGGAACGCTACGCGGCGGATACCGCCATGCACGAGCAATCCAACGCCGAGGCCCTGGCCGGACTGGCGCAAGCCTCACGCGACATCGCAAGAATACCGGAGCTGACCGGCCTCAACGCGCCGACGGCCGTCATTTAGCTCGCAGGCCGGGATAATCCCGCACTCGATGCGGGGGTTCCCGGCAATTGCCGGCAACGACTGCTCCCCGGATCGTGGTCCGGGGCAAGCTCATGCCGGCCTGCGAGGTCCCCGGTCACCTACGGCCTGACACGCCTTTCGACGCCAGTCTTGTCGAGTATCGTGCTCGCGATCTCCTCGATCGAAAACTGCGTCGTGTCGACGTAGGGTATCGCATAGCGCTGGAAAATCTTCACCGCTTCGCGCAGCTCGAAGCCGACCTGTTGCGGGGAAGCATAGCGTCCGTCGGGCCGTCGCTCGCGGCGGATCTGCTCGAGCCGGTCCGGCGCGATCGTGAGTCCGTACAGCTTCGCGCGATAACGCTCCAGCGAAGCCGGCAGCTTGCCCGTTTCGAACTCCTCGTCGGCCAGCGGGTAGTTCGCCGCAAAGACGCCGTACTGCAACGCCATGTACAGGCACGTCGGCGTCTTGCCGGTGCGCGACACACCGAGCAGGATGACGTCGGCCTTGTCGTAATTCCGCGTCGAGGCTCCGTCGTCATTGGCCAGCGCGAAATTGGTCGCTTCCATGCGCAACGTGTAGGTCTTCAGGTCGGCCATGCCGTGCGCGCGGCCGGTGGTATGTGACGACTTGACCGCGAGCTCGCGCTCCAGCGGCGCCAGAAACGCGTCGAAGAAATCCAGGAACAGGCCGACGCTCTCCTGCACTTCGCGGCGAATGTCGTCCTGGACCAGCGTCGAGAACACGATGGGACGCGTGCCCTCGATTTCGGCCGTCAGGTTGATCTTGCGGACCGCATCCCGTGCCTTGTCAAGGTTGGAAATAAATGGCACAGTCACTTGCCGGAACTGCTGAGTGTCGAACTGCGTCAACAGGCTGTGGCCCAGCGTCTCGGCGGTCACGCCCGTCTGATCTGAAACGAAGAACACAGTCCGTTGATTCATTATGTTTCGGCCGAATGAATTCGGCCCTACAATAGTTGCCGACGCGCGTTGCGCAGGGCGGATTTCGATCTGCCACTAGTCCGCGGCGATTTTCCACTTCCCGGCCGATAAAACAAGGGGCCCGTTTCTGGACGCGTACGTCATAAAGCTGGACAAGCTCGGCATGCGGGATGTCGAGATCGTCGGCGGCAAGAACGCCTCGCTCGGCGAGATGATCAGCCATCTGTCCGAGGCCGGCGTGACCGTGCCGGGCGGCTTCGCCACGACCTCCGCGGCTTATCGCGATTTCCTCGGCCGGGACGGCTTGAACAGCCGCATCGCGGACGCCCTCGCGACACTCGACGTGGACGACGTCGATCAGCTGGCCGAGACGGGGCGACGCATCCGCGGCTGGATCCTGGACGCGCCCATCCCGTCGCGACTGGAGGAGGAAGTCGCATCCGCCTGGCAGGAAATGTCCGGCGGCGCAGACATCTCCGTGGCGGTGCGCTCGTCGGCCACGGCCGAAGACCTGCCCGAAGCGTCCTTCGCCGGCCAGCAGGAAACCTTTCTGAACGTGCGCGGCCTCGATAACGTGTACGCGCGAATGCGCGAGGTCTTCGCGTCGCTTTTCAACGACCGCGCCATCGCCTATCGCGTGCACCAGCACTTCGGGCACGACCGCATCGCGCTGTCCTGCGGCGTCCAGCACATGGCGCGCAGCGATATCGGCGCGAGCGGCGTTGCGTTCACGCTGGATACCGAGTCCGGGTTCCGCGACGTCGTGTTCATCACCGCTTCGTACGGCCTCGGCGAGACGGTCGTGCAGGGCGCCGTCAACCCGGACGAGTTCTACGTTTCCAAGCGGGCGCTGGCCTCGGGCCATCATCCGATCCTGCGCCGCAACCTCGGCGGCAAGGCGATCAAGATGGTCTACGACGACACGCCGGGCGCGGCGCGCACGGTGCACACGGTCGACGTGCCCGAGGAGGAACGCATGCGTTTCTCGCTGACCGACGAGGACGTCGTGCAGCTCGCGCGGCAGGCCGTGCTCATCGAGCGGCATTACGGCTGCCCGATGGACATCGAGTGGGGACAGGACGGCGAGACCGGGGCGCTGTATATCCTGCAGGCGCGTCCGGAAACCGTGCAGAGTCGCAGCGGGCGCACCGTGCAGCGCTTCACGCTCAAGGGCAGCTCGCGCGTGCTGGCCAGCGGTCGCAGCATCGGCCAGCGGATCGGCGCCGGCGCCGCGCGGGTCGTGCGCAAGGTCGGTGAAATGCGCCGCGTCCAGGCCGGCGACGTGCTGGTGACCGATATGACCGATCCGGACTGGGAGCCGGTCATGAAGCGCGCCGCGGCCATCGTCACGAACCGGGGCGGTCGCACCTGTCACGCCGCGATCATCGCGCGCGAGCTGGGCATCCCGGCCGTTGTCGGCTGCGGTGACGCCACGGAAAGCATCGCCGACGGCGCGGAGGTGACCGTCTGCTGCGCCGAGGGCGACGAGGGCCGCGTCTACGAAGGCATCCTGAGCTACGAAAGCCAGCAGATCGAGCTCGACACGCTCCCGAAGATCCCCGTCGACATCATGATGAACGTGGGCAACCCGGATCGCGCATTCGATTTCGCCGGCATCCCGAACCGGGGCGTCGGGCTCGCCCGGCTCGAGTTCATCATCAATCGCATGATCGGCGTGCATCCGCGCGCGCTACTCGAATTCGACCGCTTGCCCGAGGAGCTCAAGCAGACCATTCGCATCCAGATGGCCGGGTATTCGGACCCGGTCGGCTTCTACGTCGAGAAGCTCGCCGAGGGCATCGCCACCATTGCGGCGGCCTTCGCGCCGCAGCCGGTGATCGTGCGCCTCTCGGATTTCAAGACCAACGAATATGCGAATCTCATCGGCGGCCGGGAATACGAGCCGCACGAGGAGAATCCGATGCTCGGGTTTCGTGGCGCCTCGCGTTACATCGACGCGAGTTTCCGGCCGTGCTTCGAGCTGGAATGCCGCGCGCTGAAGAAAGTGCGTGACGACATGGGCTTCACGAACGTGCGCGTCATGGTGCCGTTCGTGCGCACGGTCGAAGAGGCGCGGCGCGTCGGCGAGCTGCTCGCGGCGAACGGCCTCGAACGCGGCCGCAACGACCTGAAGCTCATCATGATGTGCGAGCTGCCGACGAATGCGGTGCTCGCCGAGCAGTTTCTCGAGCACTTCGACGGCATGTCGATCGGCTCGAACGACATGACGCAGCTCGTGCTCGGCCTCGACCGGGACTCGGCGGTCATCGCGCACCTGTTCGACGAGCGCGACGGAGCGGTCAAGGCGCTGCTGCACATGGCGATCCAGGCCTGCCGCCGTCAGGGAAAGTACATCGGCATCTGCGGCCAGGGCCCGTCGGACCACCCGGACCTCGCGCGCTGGCTGCTCGATGAGGGCATCAGCAGCATTTCGCTCAATCCGGATACGGTGGTCGAGACCTGGATGTTCCTCGCCGGTGAGAAAGTCTGAGTGATTCGAGAGCCGCTTACGGTTCTCTCGCGGGAAGCCAGAACGGCGGACGCCTTCTCGAAAACGCTGTGTATCCATCCCTGGAAG
>JBOIDB010000076.1:0-38792 GCA_050740235.1 Gammaproteobacteria bacterium | reverse complement strand
GCGGTAAAGCCGTCCATGGCCGCTCCGGGGGCGACGTCCTGTCGCCCACGGTTTCGACAAGGGTTCCGCCATTCAGGCTCGATGGAACCTCGGCGGTTATCGGGACCGTCCCTAATCGTCTTCATCCTCCCACTTGCGCAGCTTCGAGCGGTCGATGCGCTTCTCGGCCTCGCGGCTCTCGCGGAACAGCCTGCGCATATAGCTCACGAAGGCGGCGACGCCGATCAGCGCGACCGCGAGAAAGATCCAGAGCGTGGTGGACACGGGGCGAATCCCTCACGGTGCTTGCGCGATGGCGGCCGGCACCTCGAACGGGTCGTCGCCCGGCGGATCGAGATCGATGTCCGTGTAGACGTACCGATACACCCTCGGCCCCTGCACGACGCGCGCCTGGTGAAACAGACGGATGCCTTCCACGTCCCGCCAGTCCTCGAAATGAATCGACACGTGCGGCTCGTCCGGGATCTGCGGCGCGAGCCGCAGGCCGAGGGGCATGAAAGTGTCCGGATCGAAGTACGCGGCGGCATCCTGGCCGGACGCGTCGCGCATGGACAGCTTGATCGCCCGCTGGCCGGCGAAGGCCTCGCGACCGGCCGCCTCGAAATCGCTGAACCTTTCCTCGAGACCCAGGCACATGACGTGCCACTGGTTGGCGCGCAACGCGCGGCGTTGGCCGTCGTCGAGCTCGAACAGGGCGGGATTGTTGCCGCTGCGGTACCAGGCTGCCTCGCCGTTGATCCAGCCGGCGAAGTAACGACCGTCGAAGTAGCGTTGCTCGAAGCTCAGTCGATCCGAATAGGCTGAATCGACCAGGACGCGGCTGGCGCCCTCGGGCGAGGAGACGATCGCCTGTGTCGCGAGACGCTGAATGGATCCGCCCCAGTTCGCGCCGATCGCGCGGGTCGCCTCATGGAGCACGACGTCCGCTTCGGGAATGTCGCCCTCGGCGCCCTGCGCGGCACCGGCTCCGCCGAGCAGGCCGAGCAGCAGGCAGGCGGTCAGGCCCGGACGATGACGCATGACGCCTCCGGCGAATTCGATATTACCGGTTGCCGGTCGCGGCGGGCATGTGCGCGATCCGCTTCTCCTGCAGCGCCTGGAGGGCCGCGCGCAGCTCGTAGTCTTCTGCCAGCGCCTCATGGCCGTCGAGCTCGGGAAGCTGGGCGATCTGCGCCGGATCGATGTGCGAATTCTCGACGTGGATATCCGGGGAAATGCCGCGCTCGTGGATGGACGTGCCCGCCGGCGTGTAGTACTTCGAAGTGGTCAGCTTGATCGCGCGTCCCTGCGAGAGCGGCATGACCGTCTGCACCGAGCCCTTGCCGTAGGTCGCGCTGCCGACGAGCAACGCGCGATGATTGTCCTGCAGGGCGCCGGCAACGATCTCGGAGGCGGATGCGGAACCGCCGTTGACGAGAACGACGAGCTCCTGGCCCTCCAGTGCGTCGCCCGGCTTGGCATCCATGCGGAACTGCGCCTCGTCGGCGCGCCCGTCGGCCGTGACTATGTTGCCTCTTTCGAGAAACGTATCGGAGACGTCCACGGCGGAATCCAGAACGCCGCCGGGATTGTTGCGCAGATCGAGGATGAGTCCCCGCAGCTCGCCGTCGCTGCGTCTCTGCAGATCGGCGAGCGCCTCGTCCAGATCGCGGTCCGTGGTCTCGCTGAAGTGCGAGATGCGGACATAACCGTAGCCGGGCTCGAGCATCTCGTGCCTGACGCTTTTCACGAGCACGTGGTCGCGCGTCAGCGTGAAGCTGAGCGGGTCGGATGCGCCTTCGCGCACGATGGCGATGCGTACCTGCGTGCCGGCCGCGCCGCGCATGCGATGAACGGTGTCGTTGAGGTTCTCCGGATCGACCGGCATGCCGTCGATGCTGATGATGGTGTCGCCGGAACGGATTCCCGCGCGAGCGGCAGGCGTGTCGTCGATGGGCGCAATGACGCGCACGTGCTTCTCCTGGCCGTCGACGTCCTCCTCGAGGCTGACCTCCAGGCCGACCCCGGTGTAATTGCCCGTCGTGCTGAT
This sequence comes from Gammaproteobacteria bacterium, assembly GCA_050740235.1. Classification (GTDB taxonomy): domain Bacteria; phylum Pseudomonadota; class Gammaproteobacteria; order Steroidobacterales; family JACDCP01; genus JACDCP01. Next base: position 36,763 of record JBOIDB010000076.1, on the reverse strand, counting down.
GCGGATCTCCTGGTACTCCTCCGAATCGAGAAACGCGGAATGCGGATCAAGATCGGCCACCATGCCGCGGATCGCCGCCTCGATGAGCTCGTGATCGTCGACCGGCTCGACGTAATCGGCCTTGACGCGCTGCAATACCTCCGCCAGCAGCCGGGCTTCCTCCCAGGGCAGCGATTCATCGGACTCGGCACCGCCGCGCTCGGCCAGCACGCCGCCGCCGAAAGACAGTGACAGGCCGAGCACCGTGCCGATGATCAGCACCAGTACGCTTCTCGCTCTCAGTGACATATCAGGATCAACTCCGGGGCAAGGTCCCCGTGCCGGACGGGGAAGGGTCCCCTGCAACAATCACGATATCATAGAGGCTGGCGAAAAACTTCAGCCGGCTCACCCCTCCGTCACCCGCCGCCAGCGAGCTTCTGACCGATCCACTCGTGCGGATCGAGCGGCTGCCGCTCGCGGCGAATCTCGAAATAGAGCGCGGGCTCCGAGCGACCGCCGCTGTCACCGACCGTAGATATCACCTCGCCCGGGCCGACCCAGTCGCCGACGCTCTTGAGCAGAGCCTGGTTATGCGCATACAGGCTCAGGTAGCCATCGCCGTGCTCGATGACGAGCAGCAGGCCGAGGCCGGGCAGCCAGTCGGCATAGGCGACGCGGCCGTGATATATCGCCCGCACTTCCGCACCGCGTTCGGCGCCGAGCAGCACGCCGTGCCATTCGAGACGGCCGCCGGCGCGCGGCTCCCCGAAATCGCTGATCAGATGGCCGGCAATCGGCCATTCGAGCTTGCCGCGCAGGGACTCGAACGGCGCGTCGCCGGTCACCGGCAGCTCCGCGACCGCGCGACGCAGCTCCTCTATGAGCTCGACGAGGGTTTTCTCCTGCCCCTCGAGCCGCGCCACTTCGCCGCCGCGCTCCTCGATGCGCTCGCCGAGCACCGCAATCGACGCCTCGCGTTCGCGCCGCGCCACCCGAAGGCGTTCCAGCTCGCCGGCCTGCGACGCCTCGAGCCCGCGCAGGCGCTCCTGCTCGCGCTCGAGCGCGACGCCGACTCTGTCGAGCGCCGCAAGCTGGCGCTCGACGCCTTCGATTCGCGAGGCGCGCAGGCGATTGAAGTAATCGTAGTAGACCATGAGCCGGCCGAGCGCCGCCGGATCCTGCTGATTGAGGATGAGCTTCAGACGTTCCTGCCGGCCGCTCATCCAGGCCGCCCGGATCTGGCCGGCGAGAGCGGCTCGCTCCGCGGCGATCGCTGCCTCGCGCCCGGCCTGCTCCGCCTGCAATTCGTCGAGACGCTTTTCGCTCGCCGCCTGCTCGTCGTGGATCGCCCCGAGCTTGCGGCTGACGGCAGCCACCTGCTCTTCGCTGTCGCGCAGGCGCGCATCGAGCGACTCGCGCTCCTCGAGATCCTCGCGCATTTCCGCGCGCAGGACTTCCAGCCGGGCCCGCACCTGCTCGAGCTTCGCCTCGTTGTCTTCGTCCGCGTGCGCCGCGTGCGCTGCGCCCAGCAGGCAGAGCGCCGCGGCAAAACGACCGGCTGCTATAATGGCGCGCTTTCCGACGCGCAAGCGAAGATGCCCAGGGCAAGCATGGCGCAGATCCTTGAATTTGCCGGCAACCATCCGTTTCTGATTCTGGCGGCGGCGGCGCTCGTCGTGCTGATCATTGTAAACGAGCTGCGATTGCGCGTGCGCGGCGTGACGGAGCTGTCGCCGGGCGAGGCCATCGGCCGGATCAACCGGGACGCGCTCGTGCTCGACGTGCGCACGCCCGAGCAGTACGACAGCGGACACATCATCCACGCGCTCAACGTGCCGCTCGACGAGCTGCCGGGCAGAATCGAGGACCTGAAGAAGAAGCACGGTGGCAACCCCATCGTCACCTGTTGCGCGACCGGCATCACCGGAGCGCGCGCGGCGCGGCAGTTGCGCGCGCAGGGCTTCGGGCAGGTCTACAACCTGCGCGGCGGTCTCGACGCCTGGCGGCGGGAGAACCTGCCCGTCGAGAAGAAAGGCGCGCCGTCCGCGGGCAGGCAGCGGCAGCCTAAACGCAAGCGGGCGAGGCAGTGAGCGATTCGGGCGGCGGCGCTGTCAGACTGAGGCATACTTCGATTCACCGGTAAACGACAGGACACGACATGGCAGAACAGGCCGCCGCATCCGGCAATTTCACCGACCAGCCGACCGCATCGTCGCAGCTATCGTTGCAGAAAGTCTACGTGAAGGACTGCTCGTTCGAAGCGCCGAAGAGCCCCGATATCTTCAAGTCCGAGTGGAGCCCTAAAGTCACCCTGACGCTCAATTCGTCGGCGCGCAAGCTCGATGAGCAGACCCACGAGGTCGTGCTCAATGTCACCGTCGAGGCGAAGATGGGCGAGACGACGGCATTTCTCGTCGAGCTGCAGCAGGCCGGCATATTCGCGCTCAACAACTACCCGGCCGATCAGCTCAAACCGCTGATCGGGAATTACTGCCCGAGCATGCTGTACCCGTTCGCGCGGCAGACGATCGCCGATCTCGTGGGCCGCGGCGGCTTCCCGCCGTTCCTGCTGCAGCCGATGAACTTCGATGCCCTGTTCCTGCAGGCGGAGGCGGGTCAGGCCGCGCAAGGGCAGCGCTGAGAACTCGGGGCCCGTCACGGAACCGCCCGTCATCGCCGTCGTCGGCGCCGGATCGTGGGGAACGGCGCTGGCGATCCAGTTCGCCCGCGCCGGGCGCCGCACCATCCTTTGGGGGCGGGATCACGGACATCTCGCCGAGCTCGGGCGCGAACGCCGCAACCAGCGCTATCTGCCCGAGGCGGCATTCCCCGACAGCCTGGCGATCGTGCCGCACCTCGGCACGGCGGTCGGATCGGCGGGCAAGGTGCTCGTCGCAGTGCCGAGTCACGCGTTCCGCGCCGTCCTCGAGCAACTCGCGGACGTGCTGCCGGCAGGCGTTCCCATCGCCTGGGCCACCAAGGGCTTCGAGCTCGAAACCGGCAAGTTGCCCCATCAGGTCGCGGGCGAAGTGCTCGACGGCGGCCGGCCCAGGGCCGTGCTGTCCGGGCCCACGTTCGCGCGCGAAGTCGGCGCCGGCCTGCCGACGGCCATGACCGTCGCTTCGGCGGACGAGAGCTTTGCTCGGGCGCTGGCGAAAGGCCTGTCGAACGACACCTTCCGCGTCTACACGTCGAACGACATCGTCGGCGTCGAGGTCGGCGGCGCGGTCAAGAACGTGCTCGCCATCGGCGCGGGCCTCTCCGACGGTCTCGGCTTCGGCGCCAACACGCGCGTCGCGTTGATAACGCGCGGTCTCGCGGAGATGATTCGCCTCGGACTCGCGCTCGAGGCGCGTCGCGAGACGTTCATCGGCCTGGCCGGCATGGGCGATCTCGTGCTCACCTGCACCGACGATCAGTCCCGGAACCGCCGCATGGGCCTCAAGCTTGCCGAGGGCAAGAGCGTCGATGCCGCCGCGCGCGAAATCGGTCAGGTCGTCGAGGGCGTGCCGGCGGCCAAAGCTGTCTGGGACGTTGCCCGGCGCCTCGGCGTCGACATGCCGATCACCGAGCAGGTGCACCGCATCCTCTACGAGGGCGCACCGCCCGCCGAGGCCGTGCGCGCCCTGATGACGCGCGCCCTCAAACCGGAGTAATACTCGAATGCACGCCGTGTCCGCCCCACTTCCCTCGAGTCGCTCCCCGATACTCGCTTGGTGAAAAAGGGTACGGGGATCTCCTCATTCGCAGCGACTCGAGACGAACCGGCCGAGCCGGCGCCTTCCTGGCCCGCTTACCCCGCCCTACGCGCGAAATCCCTGCTGCCGCCAAGCCTCGTAGAGCGCGACGGCCGCGGCATTCGACAGGTTCAGGCTGCGATTACCGGGCCGCAGCGGAATGCGCAGGCGGCGCTCCTCCGGCAGCGATTCGAGCACGGCCTGCGGCAGCCCGCGCGTTTCCGGCCCGAACAGCAGCGCGTCGCCGGGCGCGAAGCGCGCATCCGTGTAGATCCTCCCGGCGCGCGTCGAAAAGGCGAACACGCGGGGCGCACCCAGCGCGGACATGCAGTCGGCGAGGCTCGCATGCTCCTCGACCGTTGCCAGATCACGATAGTCGAGCCCGGCGCGACGCAGGTGACGCTCGTCGAGCGAGAAGCCGAGCGGATGCACGAGATGCAGCACGGCGCCCGTATTGGCGCACAGGCGTATCATGTTGCCGGTATTCGGCGGGATCTCCGGCTCGTAAACGATCAGGTGGAACATGCGGGCGTCACGTCATGACCGATGAGGCGAAGCAGGCGCCAGCTCTGGAGCTCGAGCTTTGCGGGCTCGAGCTGGCGACACCGCTCGTGCTGTTGTCCGGCTGCGTCGGCTTCGGCAAAGAGTACACGCGCGTCGAGGGATTCTCGAACCGCGACGCCGGCGCGATCGTGCTGAAGGGCACCACGCTCGAGCCCCGCCTCGGCAATCCGCCCCACCGCATCTACGAGACGCCGATGGGCATGCTGAACGCCATCGGCCTGCAGAATCCCGGTGTCGACGCCGTCGTGCGCGACATCCTGCCGGCGCTCGACTTCTCCGAGACGCGCTTCTTCGCGAATATCTGCGGCTCGACGGTCGAGGAATACGCCGAGGTCACGCGGCGCTTCGACGACTCGCCCATCGATGCGATGGAGATCAACATCTCGTGCCCGAACATCAGGGAAGGCGGCGTCGCGTTCGGCAACGACCCGGACATGTCGGCGCGCGTCGTCGAGGCCTGCCGGCGGGTCACGCGCAAGCCGCTCATCGCCAAGCTGTCCCCGAACCAGACCGACATCCGCGAGAATGCGCGCCGCTGCATCGAGGCCGGCAGCGACGCGCTGGCGGTCATCAACACGGTCATGGGCATGGCGATCGATGTCGAGACCCGCGAGCCGGTGATCGGCAACGTGCAGGGCGGGCTTTCCGGCCCGGCGATCAAGCCGATCGCCCTGCTGAAAGTGCACCAGGTCTACGACGTCGCTCGCCGCCACAACGTGCCGATCATCGGCCAGGGCGGCATCATGACGGCCGCCGATGCGCTCGAGTTTCTCATTGCGGGCGCGACGACCGTGGGCATCGGCACTGCGCTCTTCTACGACCCGCTGGTCCTGCCGAAGATCAATGCCGGGATCACCCGCTATCTTGCCCGCCACGGCTTCCGCAACGTCACCGACATCGTCGGCTCCCTCTCGGCCGCTCCGGGCATCCTGGATACCTGCGTGGCCGGCTGAAACGCCGGCAGCATTCGCCGCGAATGCCTGAATGACGGGGGCCTTCTCGAAACCGTGGGCGACAGGACGTCGCCCCCGGAGCGTCCAAGATGGATTCACAGCGTTTTCGAGAATCTCCCCGTCGATCAGGCTTCCATGTATCCCGGCTTACGCCATGCGGCGGAAAATCAGCGAGGTGTTGATGCCGCCGAAGGCGAAATTGTTGCTCATCACGTATTCGCACGACAGGTTTCGCCCGTCGCCGACGATGTAGTCGAGCTCTCCGCAGCGCGGGTCGATATTGTCGAGATTGATGGTCGGGGCGTACCAGTCCGAATTCATCATCTCGACGCTCATCCAGGCTTCCAGCGCGCCGCCCGCGCCGAGCGTGTGGCCGATATAGCTCTTGAGCGAGCTGACCGGCATTCTCGGGCCGAGCGCCGCATGCGTCGCCTGGCTTTCGGCGATGTCGCCAGACTCGGTCGCAGTGCCGTGCGCGTTGACGTAGCCGACGGCGCCGGCGTCGACGCCCGCATCGTCCACCGCCAGCTCCACGCAGCGCTGCATCGTCTCGCTGTTCGGCCGCGTGACGTGCGTGCCATCCGAATTCGTGCCGAAGCCGGCGACCTCGCAAAGTATCCGCGCTCCGCGCGCCTGTGCGCGTTCCCACTCCTCCAGCACGAATGCGCAGGCGCCTTCGCCCAGCACGAGACCGTCGCGGTCGCGGTCGAACGGCCGCGGCGTCGACTGCGGAGCGTCGTTGCGCGTGCTGACGGCATCGAGCGTGTCGAAGACGGCGGCTTCCGTCGGGCACAGCTCCTCCGCGCCGCCGGCGATCATGATGTCCTGATGCCCGTAGCGAATGGCCTCGCAGGCGTAGCCGATACCCTGGCTGCCGGCGGTGCAGGCCGTGCTGGTCGGAATCACACGGCCGGTAAGGCCGAAGAAGATGCCGATGTTGATCGCCGCAGTGTGGCTCATCATGCGCAGGTAGCTCGTGGCATTGACGCCCCTGGTCGTTTTCTGCGTGCGCATGAGCGCGAACTCGGTCAGCGCCGGCACGCTGCCGGTCGAGGAACCGAACGAAACACCGGCGGCGCCCGAGCGCAGCAGTTCGTCGTCGATCAATCCTGCCTGCTCGAGCGCTAGCTCCGCCGCGCGCACGGCGAGCAACGCCACCCGGCCCATGCTCCGCGTGCGCTTTCGCGTGTAATGCGCAGGCAGCTCGAAGTCCGTGACCGGCACGGCCAGCGAAGTATTCAGCCCCTGGTAGGATTTCCATTCGTCGAGCGAGACGACCGCATTGCGCCTGGCCCGCAATCGCCGCTCGACTTCGCGCCAGGTCGATCCGAGCGGCGAGATCGCGCCGATCCCGGTGACGGCAACCCGGCGCGTCATGGTTTCAGCAGCGCGTTGTGCGATGCAGACTGTCGCTGCATCACGTCAGCCCGCCGTCGATGGCGATGACCTGGCGCGTGATGTACGACGCGTCCGGCGAGAAGAGGAACCCGATGAGCTTCGCCACTTCCCCGGCCTGCCCGGGGCGACGCATGGGTATCGCGCGGGCGAGATCTTCGGCCGGCAGATGGCCGGTCATGTCGGTTTCGATGATGCCCGGCGCCACGCAGTTGACGGTAATCTGCCGTTTCGCGAGCTCGAGTGCCAGCGCCTTCACGGCGCCGATCAGCCCGGCTTTCGACGCGCTGTAGTTGACCTGCCCGCGATTGCCGACGAGCCCGGCGATGGAGGACACCGCGACGATCCGGCCGGGCCTGCGGCGGCGGATCATCGGCATGATCACCGGGTTCAGCACATTGTAGAAGCCGTCGAGGTTGGTCCTGAGCACTGTGTCCCAGTCCTCGCCGGACAGCAGCGGGAACGCGTTGTCCCGATGGATGCCGGCATTGCAGACGACGCCGAAGTAAGCGCCGTGCGCTTCCATGTCACGCTCCAGCTCCGACCGCGCCGCATCGCGGTCGGCCACGTCGAAACGCAGCAATCGGCAGCTTACGCCGGTTGCAGTGATGTCCTCCGCCGTCCGTGCCGCGGCCGCCTCGTCCCGGACGAAGTGCACGACGATGGCATGTCCCCGCGCGGCCAGCTCGAGCGCCGTCGCGCGGCCGATGCCGCGGCTCGCGCCGGTGACCAGAACCGTTCCGGTTGCGTCGCTCATGACGACGCGTGTCCCTGATAGACCGAGATCGACGATTCGGCGAGCAGCTCCCCGTCGCGAATCGTGCCGGCAAAGGTGCTCAGGGAACGGCCGCCGGCGGTCTCGTGAACCTCGACCGTGAGGCACCGGTCCGGCGCGAAGACGTGCACACGGCTCGAATACCGCCGGCAGCCGATCAGCAACCCGGGCAGCATCGGCAGGCCGGCACGCTTCGCGCGCAGCCCCGCCAGCGCGGCAATCGCCTGCCCCATGTACTCGAGGCCGACCCAGGCGGGAACGCCGAGCTCACCGTCGAAGAATGGTATGCGGCGACGGATGACGACTTCCGCCACCAGGAAATCGTCGCCGGCCTCGAGCACGCGATCGATCAGGATCATCGGTTCCCGGTGCGGGATCAGCTCACTGATGCTCCACATTTTCAGCTCGCCAGCTTGTCGATCCGTTCTGCAAGCGCGCGCGGCGGTCCGACGCACAACTCGCCGGTCGCGGCGTCGACCGCGACCTGAACCGTCCAGGCTTCCGTGAGCCGCCGGCCGCTCTCGTCGCTGATGCGGTATCCGATCTTGAGTCGGTACTCCCATTCGATCAGCCGCGCCTCGACGGTGACGACCTGGTCGTAGCGGATCGGCTTCAGGTAACGCACGCGGGTATCGACGATGGGCCAGACGTGACCGCACTCCTGCATCCGCCGGTAACCGTAGTCGATGAGATCGAGCAGTGCGCAGCGTGCCGCATCGAGATAGCGAAAGTAGTTGCCGTGCCAGATGACGCCCGCGGGGTCGGCATCCTGGTACGGCGCTTTGAGCGAAACGCTGGCGCGCAGCGCCGTTCGATCGTATGGATTCATCGCGCGGCGTCGATGTATTCGACGCTGCCCTCGGAGTGCAGCGTCGAATCCGAGGCGTATCGGAAATCGACCCGCCTCGCGTGCGTCGCGCGGAGCGACAGGCGCACCACGGCATCCGGCCGTATCACCGCCTTGAACTTGATACGGGGAAAGCCGCGAAACCTGTTCGGCTCGAAACCCAGCGAGCGGGCATAGTAGATGGCCCAATCTGCCTGCACAACGCCGGGCAGCACCGGCGTGCCGGGGAAATGGCCGGCGAACCAGGCGAGATTCGCCGGCACGTGCAGCAGCCATTCGCGGCCGCCCTCGGTGTCCTGCACATCCAGAATGACCGGATGACGCGCAGCCGGGTCGTAGGGACCGCTCATCCCTCGACGCCCTTCATGCGCGCGCGGCGCCGGAACGACTGCCGGTAGAGATACTCGGCCGCGAACAGCGCCCCGGTGAGGACGTACGACAGAAATCCGTTATAGAACGTCCAGGCGCGCAACGAGCCGCCGAGCGTGATCGCGGTGGAGACGACTGCATTGGCGGCGAAGAAAACGCACCAGATTGCGGTCACCGCACGCGTGTAGCCGATGCCGGCGGCGCTGATCTCCATGCCGAAGCGTCTGGCGAGCTGCTCGACCATCGAAGGGGGGTGGATCAGCGTGTAGCCGAAGGCGAGCAGCAGAAAGAGGCTGATGATCGCCGGGTACAGCTTCAGCACCAACGCGCCGTCGCCGAGCAGCAGCAGCGCCAGATACAGCGTGCCGACGAGGATCACGGGCCACGCGAGCTGCGGCAGCTCGCGCAGGAAGAATCGGCCGCGAATCGCCAGCAGCAGCATCAACAACCCGCCGAGCCACGCCGCCCCCAGCCTGTCGAGCAGAAGAAAGACGGCGAAAGGATATGCCAGCACGGCGATGGCCAGCACCAGCCGCGACGGCGCAACCGCCGCATTCACAAGGAATCGAGCACGTCGAGCACGTCGCCGACAGTACGCGCGGAGCGAAATGCATTCGGCCGCACCGACTTGCCGGTGACTTCCTTGAGCCGCACCACCAGATCGGCGGCGTCGATGCTGTCGAGATCCAGATCCTCGTCGAGCCGTGCGTCCGGCACGACGGCTTCCGGGTCGATGCTGAAATCCTGCGCCAGGACGTCGCGGAGTCGCGTCAGGTAGCATCCGTCCGCCATCAGCGCGATCCCCCGAGTCGTGCGGCGAACCAGGCTTCGAGCCGGCGATTGAAAGACCGGTGCGCACCGCGCTGCGCGGCGTCGAGCCCGCGCACCGGCGACATCGGCGCGTGCACCGAAAGCGAGAAATGCACCCTTCGCGGCGGAATGTGATACCAGCGATCCGACTTGCCGAGCGCCGGCGGGTCGCCGCGTATGACTACCGGCAGGCAATCGCGACCTGAGCGCAGCGCGATCGCCGCAGCGCCCGCCTTGAAGCGCAGGGGACGGCCCGGCTCCGTGCGCGTGCCCTCGGGAAACAGGATCAGCGAGCGGCCCGCCTTCAGGCGCGCGACAGCCGACTCGAGCAGCGCGACCGGGTCGGAATTCGGGATGTAATCGGCGGCGCGCGCCAGACGGCGCGTGAACGGATTGCGCGCCATGGCCTCCTTGATCACGCAATCCGCCATCGGGAATTGCGCCAGCAGGAACACCGCGTCGAGGAGCGTCGGATGATTGGCGACGATGACATAGCTGCGGCCCGCGACGATGTTCTCGAGCCCTTCGACGTCATAAGTCATCAATCCTGAACGGCGCAGGACGACTATGAAGAATCTGAGCGCGGCGCCGATCGCAGAGCGCACCCGCCGCAAGCGCAGCGCCGGGTCGCGGCTCGCCAGCGCCCCCAACGGCACGGCGATCGTGCCGAGCGCGATGCTGCCGATGCCGAACAACGCGAAGCAGAACGCGATGGCGAGCCCGCGCCAGCAGTAGCCGGCGGCGACCGCAGGGCGCCGCAGCGACGCCGGGTGCCTGACCAGTGCTTCCGCCATGGGTAATTCGGATCGTTTCAGTGTGCGGCGAATGGGCGCGCCCGGGGCGGCGCTCGATTGTCGGACCGTAACGCCTTCGATTCCCCCGCTACGATCCACGCCGGAATTGTATCATCCGCCAACGCGCGCGCTATGCCGGCGCGCGCGGACGACACACCGACTCCCGGGAAGCGGTCTTGAGAACTCCGGTCTGCCTGTTCATTGCGCGAGACGATTCGCTGGATCGGCGCGTGTCGCGTGCAACCACCGGCGCTCGCCGGCAGCGACGCTCGGAATGCGGCGCGACGTTGCTGCGCATCGCGCTCGGTCATGCGACCGGCACGTCGCCGGCGGCCTGGTCCACGACGCGCACGTCGAGCGGCCGTCCGGTCGTCGAAATGAGTCCGCCGACGGCCGGGCGCATGCGTATCAGCCTCGCCCACTCGGGCCCGTACCTGGCGGCGTCGACTTCGGCGCTCGGCCGCGTGGCCGTCGATCTCGAAGTCTTCCGCGAGCGGCGCTTTGCAGAAATCGCGCGCCATCTCGACTGGCCCGCGCACATCCCGGGCAACGGACTCGCGGGTGACGCGTTCTTCCATCTGTGGACGCTCTGGGAGGCGTCGATCAAGCTCGCGTCGGATCACCCTGGGTTTGCGGCGGCGGACCTCTTCGCGAGCATCGTGCGCGAGACCGACGCCGGCCGGCCGGGGATGGTCCGGCTCGGCACGCGAATCGCCCGGAGCTGGCGGTGCGCTGGTCGCTTCTGGATGAGCGTGCTGGCCGAGAACGCAGATGAGATTCGCGTGTTCCGTCTGCGGTCGCCGCCGTCGGACGAGCTCCACGCCGAAATCGAAGAGCTATTCGATCGTCCCGGCTCCATGTGTTAGCGTCACCGGGCATGCAAGCGGCCGCCATCAATGCCTGGACGCTGACCTGTGCCGCCGGCACCGGCGTGCCTGCGGTCAGTCGCGCGCTGGCAGAGGGCAGGAGCGGCCTCAGCGATGCGCCGTGGCCCGGCTGCGACGTCGACACCTGGCTCGGGCGGGTCGCCGCACTCGACACCGATCCGGATCCGCTCGATCCTCGCTGGGATTGCCGCAACAATCGGCTGGCGCGGCTCGGCCTGGCGCAGGACGATTTCACGACTCACGCGCGCGAGGCCGTGCGCCGCTTCGGCGCGGACCGCTGCGCCGTCATCCTCGGCACGAGCACCTCGAGCATCGGCCGCACCGAGGAAGCCTATCGCGAGCTCGGGCCGGACCATCGGTTTCGCCCCGAATTCCGCCAGCCGGAGGTGCATAACCCGCACTCCGTGAGCGGCTTCGTCGCCGCGCAGCTGGGCATCGACGGGCCGGCGATGACGCTCAGCACGGCCTGCTCCTCGAGCGCGAAGGTATTCGCGAGCGCCGCGCGCTGGCTCGAGTGCGAGGTGGCCGATGCCATCGTCGTCGGCGGCGTCGACAGCCTGTGCCTGAGCGTGATCTACGGCTTTCACTCGCTGCAGCTCGTCTCGCCGAATCCCTGCCGTCCGTTCGACCGGGATCGCGACGGCATAAGCCTCGGCGAAGCGGCCGGCTTCGCATTGCTGACGCGCGAGCCGCTCGACGCCACCCCCGTTGCGCTGCTCGGCTACGGGGAGAGCGCCGATGCCCACCACATGTCCAGCGCGCATCCCGAAGGGCTCGGCGCGCGGCTCGCCATGCAGGCCGCCGTAAAACGCAGCGGCTTGTCGTTCGATCGCATCGACTACCTCAATCTGCACGGCACCGGTACGCGCTCGAACGATGCGATCGAGGGACGCCTCTGCTCCGCATTGTTTCCGGATTCCACGCTGTTCAGCGCGACGAAAGGCTGGACCGGTCACACCCTCGGCGCGGCCGGCATCACCGAGGCGGTCCTCTCGATTCAGGCCATCGCCACCGGGCTCGTTCCCGGCACGCTCAACACGCGTTCGCCCGATCCCGACTGCGAAGCGCCGATCCTGCTTCAGAGCGTCGAGGCGCCCATCGAAACGGCCATGTCCAATTCGTTCGGCTTCGGCGGCAACAACTGCAGCCTGGTGTTCGGCCGCGCATGAAGCTCTGCATCACCGGCGTGGGCGTGTGGGCGCGCGGCTTCGGCAACTGGACCGAGTTCCTGCATCGACGGCAGCGTAATTTTGCCGGCGCCGCCGGCGAATCTGCCGCCCCGGCGCCCGGGGCGATCCCGGCTCGCGAACGGCGTCGCGCGCCCCTGCCCGTCAGGCTCGCCGTCGAGGTCGCGCATCAGGCTTGTGACATGGCGGGCGCCGACAAGACGCAGGTCGCATCGATCTTCACGTCCGTGATGGGCGATACCGACATTACCGATTACCTGTGCCGTGAGCTGGCCGGTACGACGAAAATGCTGTCTCCGACCCGATTTCACAACTCGGTGCACAACGCGCCGTCCGGCTACTGGTCGATCAGCGCGGGCAACCGCTCGCCGAGCAGCTTCGCCGGCGACTTCCATAATACGGCAGCGACAGCCCTGCTCGAAGCCGCGACGCTCTGCGCGGTTGAGCAACGCCCGGTCCTGCTGGTTGCATACGATGTCGCGAACGGGCCGCCCTTCGCGGATATCTGTCCGATTGGCGAATCGTTCGCCGCGGCCATCGTCCTCGAGCACGAGATCGCCGGCACAGGCTGGCAGATCGATATCGCGGCCGCGCAAGGTTTTGCGGACTGGCCGCGGGCGCGCTCGCCGTTTCTGCGCGCGCTTGCGGCGGCGAATCCCGCCGCGTATTGTCTGCCACTGCTCGACGCCCTCGCCGCCGGCCGGCCCGCGGAATTGCGCTGGCCGCTCAGCCGGTCGCGTCATCTCGCCATGCGCCTGCGCACCGAAATGAAGGTGGAAGATGCGCGACAAGCATGACGTTCTGATTCTCGGTGGCGGGCTGGCCGGTTTGACGCTGGCGCTGCAGCTCAAGGGCCGGCGGCGCGAGCTCGACGTGGCTGTCGTCGAGCGGCTCCGCTATCCCGTTCCGGTAGCCGCCCACAAGGTCGGCGAGTCCACTGTCGAGATCGCCGCCCACTACTTCGGTCATGTGCTGGGCCTGCGCGACCATCTGCATAACGATCAGTTGCTCAAGTTCGGCCTGCGCTTCTTCTTCGGCGGGCATCATCCCGGTCCGGATCTCGCGGCATACGACGAGGTCGGGCCGAGCGATCTGCTGCCGGTCAACAGCTACCAGCTCGACCGCGGCATTTTCGAGAACTATCTGGCGGAACGCGCGCGGGCGCTCGGCGTGACCGTCATCGACGGCGCCAGCGTGCAGAAGGTCGATTTCTCGAGCAACGGCGCGCACCACGCTGCCATGGTCCGTTCCGATTCGGGCCAGCGGACCATCGACGCGCGCTGGATGGTCGACGCGAGCGGCCGCCGGGGCCTCATCAAACGTCAGCTCGGCCTGCACAAGCCGACGGCGCATCGTAACTGCGCAGTCTGGCTGCGGACGTCCGAGCCGCTCGACATCGACGATTGGAGCGATGCTCCCGAGTGGCGCAACCGTTGCGCCCACTCGCGCCGCCTGAGCACGAATCACTTCATGGGCACCGGCTACTGGGTATGGCTCATCCCCCTGTCGTCCGGCACTACGAGCGTGGGCTTCGTTTTCGACCCGCGCTTCCACGCCCTCGACGACGTCAGCCGCTTCGACGGCCTGCTCGACTGGCTCGACATCCATGAGCCGCTGGTCGGGCGCGTGATGCGCGCGATACCCGAAACCGTCATGGACTTCCGCTTTCTGCGGGGCTATCCGCACGGCTGCCGCGAAGTGTTTTCCGCCGATCGGTGGGCCCTGAGCGGAGAGGCCGGCGTCTTCTCGGATCCGTTCTACTCGCCGGGCAGCGACTTCATCGCCATCGCCAATACGCTCATCACCGAACTGATCGCCGGCGAGTCGGCAGGCAAGCCGCAGCGCGCCCGTTTCTACCAGCAACTCTACTTCTCGTTTTTCTCCAGCACGCTGTCGCTCTTCACGCATCAGTACGCGGGCTTCGGCGACCGCGACCTGATGTTCGTCAAGACCGTCTGGGATTACGCCTATTACTGGGCCGTGCTGGCGAAGCTGTTTTTCGCCGGAACGCTCACCGACATCGCTTTCCTCGAGTCCGCGGAGGCGGATCTGCTGCGCGGGCTGCGCCTCAACCGCGAGGTGCAGAAGGATTTCGCCAGAATCGCGGCGCGCACGCGCGTATCCGCGCCGGAAGGCAGGTTCCTCGACCATTGCGCGGTGCCCTGGTTCTACGAGCTCAAGAATCAGCTCGTCGAGGACGGCGAGCCGTCGCTGTCCGTGCGACTCAGCGATAATGTCGCGAAGCTCGATCTGCTCGCCGGAGGGCTTCGCGGCCTGCTCGCGACGAGCCTCGAGGAGCGCCCCATGCCCTCCGCCGATTGCCTGCTCGCGACCTTGCGTTAGCAGGCTGATCAAAAACCTCTGTTTTCAGCAGCCTGCCAAGTGATGCAGGGATGGCAGTCGGCGTTCACGCGGGCCTGTGCCGCACGCCGAGGCGCGCCAGGACGTAGCAGAGCGCGACGCCGACGGATACGCTGACGCCGATGCTGCGCAGTATCGGCACCGAGGAGAGCGCCAGGACCATGAACGCCGCCAGCGTCGATGCCCCGCAGACGCGAATGGCGTGGCGCGTGGCCCGCAGCTCGCTCGATCCGTGCTCCGTGCGGCTGAAGAAGAGCGCATAGTCGAGTCCGAGGCCTGCGACCAGAACTGTCGCAATCAGGCTGAACAGCGACAGGCTGCCGAGCGCCAGCATGCTGAGAGCGACCGTCAGGACCAATGCCGAAGCCAGAGTGCCGGATACCCAGATGAGCCGCGACGTGAAGCCGACGTGCCGGAGCAGCAGCAACGCGATCCCGAGCAGGGCCAGGCCGAGCACTTCGAACACGCGCAGGCGGTACCCGGCGACCAGCGACTCCGAAGCGGCTCTGAGATCGATGAGCGTCGCAGCCGGCGAATCGCGCGCAAGCAGGCTCTCGAGGCGTTGCGCATCGCCGAGCCCGTGGAGCGTGGCCAGTGAAACCCAGCGTTCGCCGTCGAAATACAGGCTTCCGGTGACGAGGTCCTCGAGCGCCGTGCCTTCGAGCGCGGCGGCGTCCAGCCAACCGGTGCGGGCGGACAGACTGCGCACGGCCGCGACGAAAGGCTGGAACGCATCGGCGCGAAACGGCATGCCTTCGGTCGCCGCGCGCACGCGCGTTTCGAGATCGTCAACGGCAGCGAGGCGTCGCACGCGGCGTTTCTGCGCCGACCGACTCGGCAGCAGCGTCGACACGATGCGGTAGCCGTCCAGAAGGCCCGCCGCTTTTGCTTCGTCGAGCACAGTCGCGACCTGCTCGCTTCCCTTCAGCGCGTCCTCGCGGTCGGCGCCGTGGACCGCCACGAGGTGGCGGATGTCCGGCGCGCCGAGCGCCTGGCGCAAGGCCCGGTCCTGCGCCAGCGTTGCCTCCGGCAAGGGCGTCAGCGACGACAGGTCGTCGCTCCAGATTCGGCCTTGCGATGAATACAGGAACCACCCGCCGATCAGCAGGCCGGCTATCCAGATGCCATGGTTGAACGCGGGCGGGTATCCGCGCGGGGGTTCCTCCGGCTCAGGACCCGCGACCGGCCTGCCGGCAAGATCGGGCACCAGCGACCATGCCGCGAACAAGGTCACCGTCACGCCGACGACAGAAAACAGGCCGAGCTGCAAGAGTCCGCGCGACCCGGAAGCTGCGATCGCGGCATAGCCGATCGCCGTGCTGAAAGCGCCGAGCCGCAACGTCGGCCAGATGGCGCTCAGGCCGGCGCGCCCTCGCCGCAGATGGCTCAGCAGGTGCACCGGATAATCCACGGCCACGCCGAACAGCGTGAAGCCGAACGCCAGCGTGATGCCGTGCACCTTGCCGAACAGCGCGGCCACCGCGGCGAGACCGGCGAGCGAACCGAGCGCCAGCGGCAGTGCCGCGATCGCGAGCAGCGAGAGGCGCCGCCAGGCGACGAAAAGCACCAGGCCGACCGCGAGCGCGGCAAGCAGGCTTCGATATTGCGCTTCGGCGCGAATGATGCTCTGAAGCGCGGCGCCGTAGACGCCGACGCCGTGCAGGCCGGGATCGTCGCCCGCGACTTCGCGAGCTGCGGCGCGGACAGCGTCGACGGCCTTCTGCTGCGCGGCGATGTCGAAAGCCGGCGCTCGCGTCCGGGCAATCAGATAGGCGGTGTTTCCGTCGGCGCTCACCCAGGCGTCTTCGTCGGCGAGGCCCGGCCACGCCAGCGATTCCATGACCGAGACGCTGACGAGGTAGGGATCGGCCGCGATGAGCTCGAGCATCGCGGGATCCGAAAAGGCGGCCATGTCGGCGAGCCTCGCCCGCAGGGCGCGACGCAATCCGGCCTCGCTGACGTCGATATCCGCGAGGAGATAGCGGTTCTGCCGGATGACGGACGGTACGGATGCGGCGTCGATCTGCTCTGCGCCGGTGATCACCTGCGTGAACAGCCCCGATTCGCTCAAGGCCGTCTTCAGACGCTCGCTCGACCCCTGCGGCTCTTGCCCGCCGTGGATCGGCAGCGAGATAAAAATGAGCTGGGAGCCCGGGCCCTGCCCCAGCCGATCGACCAGCACGCGCTCGCCGGCGCTGGAGGGCTCCGGCAGGAACCAGGCGAGATCCACGGTGAGCTCGAGTCGGGCGACGATCACCCACACCGCCGCGAGCGCCGCGCCGAGCCAGAGCAGAGTTCGCGCCCGCGCGCGAACCTGGCGGATCATTCAGCGCCGCCGGTATCGAAGGTCATTTCCTGCCAGTCGTCCTCCGACTGCACCGTGCGGATGCGCGACACTTGCGCCGAGTGTCCGGAGATGACCATGCTCTCGAGGAATTCGCTGAGCGGCGGGCCGGCCGGCACGAGCACGAGCGTCCAGCGCTCGGCGTCGGTCGTCGTCTCGATCTCGAACAGCTCGTTTAGCGCTTTCGCGTCCCCTTCGAGCAGCGCGCGCAGGGCGATGTAGAAGGCGCGCACGTCGTCCTTGCGGCGCAGCGAAAGCCGGCGCGTGCGGCCGTCGCGCTCGAGCTCGACGGCATCGCGGGAAATGGTGACGCGCTCGCGGAACGGGCTCTCGATCGTCTTGGACAGCCGGCCGTCCTGGTCGAATGCCACCTCGCCGGTCAGCACCAGCGGCTCCTCGAGCAGCGGGTTCTTGCGCTTCTCGACGAACGGAATAGAAACGCCGCGCGGCGTGTCGATGCGCGCGAGTATCGCCTCGAATTGGCTGTCGGCCGCGGCGGCGGGAAAGACGGCCAGGAAAATGACGGCAACCGCCATCATCCGTGTCGCGCGGGCAAAGCCGGGGGTTCGACGGCTGCCGGATCCCGGCCGGGATGACGGTTCAATCCGCCCAGAAGTCATAGAAATTGAACCAGTTGCAGGGCGCGCGCCGAACGTGGGCTGCGAGTCGGTCCGCATAGGCCTGCACCTGCCCGCCGAGCCGCGCGTTGCGGTCCTCGCGGGGCACCGTGAACGCCTCGCTCATGATCTCGAAATGGACTTCGTAGCGCCCGTTCACGCAGAGCGGGAAGAGGCAGACGACCGGCGTCCTGAACGCGGCGGCGATCAGGAACGGGCCGAGCGGAAACTTCGCGCGGCTGCCGAGAAAATCACAATGCACGGTTCGGTCGCCGGGCCGGTAACGGTCGGCGAGAAAGCCGACCCAACGCCCGCTGCCCAACGCCTCCGCGACCTTGAGGCCGAAGCTCGCCGCAGGCTGCTCGGGATCGATGACGGATTCGGCGAACGCCGGGTTCGCTGCCGCGAGCCTGCCCATCAGCTTGCTGTTGACGGCACGGTCCAGGACGATTCGCATGACCAGCGCCGGCTCCCGGGCGCCGATCGTCCGCGCCGCCTCGAAAGAGCCGATATGCGAGCCGAGAAAAATCCCGCCACGCCCTTCGTCGATGAGCCTGCGCAACGCATCGAGGCCGTGGTAGCGCACGGGCACGCTGCCGTCCCGATCGGTGAGGAAGAAGAAGCGGTCCGCGCTCATGCGCGCGAACGTGAGGAAATGCTCGAAAACCTGCCCGATCGATGCCGGGCGGCCGCTGATCCGGGCGAGAAATGCGCGCGAAGCGCGGCGCTCGGCGCCTCGCACGGCGAGAAAATAGAGCGTGACGGGCAGCAGGGCGAGATGCAGCGCGCGCCGCCCCAGCAATACCGCAATGCGCTCCAGTATGCGGATGCCGAATACCGTGCCGGCTTCCGGGCGATCGCGCCAGCCGGGTGACTCTCTGTCGATCGCGCCCGCTGGCGCATTCTCTTCGCTGTGGAAAGCCGGGAGCTCGCCGAGCGTCTGCCGCAATGGCGCGTTCATGCCGTCTCCCTCTCCGCGCCCAGCAGCTCCAGCAGGTCCTCGCGGCGCAGCTTGCCTGCCGCCGAGCGGGGCAGGCTGCCGACCAGCCGGATCGGGCGGGGAAGGAACGCGCGCTCGACGACGCGGGCGAGCTCCCGCCGAATGCTGTCCGCGCTGCGGCTGCTCGAGACGACCAGCGCCGCGAGCCGCCCGGAATCCTCGAGCCCGAAAGCCGGCGGATGAAACACGATGGCGTCGTCCACGCCGTCCAGCGCCAGCAGACGATTGTTCAGCTCGCATAGCGACGCGCGCCGGCCGGCGATCTTGACGAGATCGCCGTCGCGGCCCCGCAGCGCGAAACGGCCGTCGGCGTGAAACTCCAGCCGATCTACAAGCTCGATGGTATCGGGCAGATGCGCCGCGCTGACGCGAACACGATCGCCGCTCGCATCGACGTTGAATTCCCGGAAGAATCGCCATGCCGCGTCGCGCACCGGCCAGCGACAGGCCATGGATCCGGCCTCGCTGCAGCCGTAGATCTCGAGCACGCGGGCGGCGAGCTGGCGTTCGACCTCGCGCGCCAGATCGAGGTCGAGCGGCGCCGTTGCGCTGAGCACCGTGTCGACAGCCGGAAACCGCAGTCCGGACTTGACCAACGCGCGCAGGTGCAGGGGCGTCGACACGAGCGTGCGCGGCCGCGGCAGGTTCTCGAGCGCGAGCCGGATGTCGTCCGGGAAAAATGCGCCGTCGCAGCAGAGCGTGCGGTTCGCGACCAGGGGCAACATCACCGACCACTCGAGCCCGTACATGTGCCCGGGCGGCACGGTCGCCAGCAGGCCGCCTTCCGGCCCGGCGTCCGGGCCGGCGTAGCGCAGGTTGACTCGCGCGCCGTCCATCAATGTGCGCCAGGTCTTGCGAACGGCCTGCGAGTCCCCGGTGCTGCCGGAGGTGAATACGATCGCAGCCAGCCGCTCGGCCGACACCTCGGGCGCGGTCTCGACAGGGGACGTCGCGGCGAGGTCGCTCGCCATCTGGAATTCGTGCGCTTCCGGCGGAGCGTCCACGCCGTCGTGCAGCAGATACGCATCGGGAAAAGAGCGCAGCAGGGCGCGGAGCGCGTCGGCCTGCCTGCACGGCGGCAGGAGCGTGCACTGGCCGCGCAGGAGCGCGGCGATGAACGCCGTCATGAACAGATAGCGGTCGCCGCAGAGATTGATCGCGTACGGCTTGTCGGGCAGGCGCTCGGCCCAGGCCATGGCCTCGGCGAGGAACGCACCGCAGGTGATCGCGCGGCCGCGCGAAGTCGCAAACCGACCGTCGAGTGGTCTCGGCAGCACCGCCAAGCGGCTGCCCGGCGTGTTCATCTGCCGCGGAGCCGTTCGATCAGCTCGCCTGACGAACGCTCGCCTGGCGGTCTATGTACTCCGACAGGCTGCGCAGCGTCGCGAAAATGGATTTGGTTTCCTCGTCCTCGGCGCGCAGGTGCACGCCGTACTGCTGCGCGACGGCGACTGCAATCTCGAGCGCGTCGATGGAATCGAGATTCAGGCCGCCGTCGAACAGCGGGTCGGTCGGCTCGATGTCTTCCGGCTCGACGTCCTCGAGGTTCAAGGCATCGACGATCAATGTGGCGAGCCGATGCTCTGCCGGACTCATGTTCGCCACCGCAATTCCCCCGCTTCTGGTGTGATCCTGGTACGCGAACCCGTCGCGGGCTCCTTCACGATTGCAATTCGCGTCGAAATGCTGCAGATCCCCCGATCGCGCGCGCTATTTTGAGCGAGTTTTCCTTCGAGTACAATCCGAAGGCATGGGGGGACCGACAAACTGTGACGTGGTCGTCATCGGCGGCGGACCGGCCGGCACGACGGCCGCCACGCTGCTGAGTCGCCGGGGCTGGAGCGTCGAGCTGTTCGAGCGCGAGTCGCACCCGCGTTTTCACATCGGCGAGTCGCTCCTGCCGATGAACATTCCGATCCTCGAAGAGCTCGGCGTGCTCGAGCAGGTGCGCAGCATCGGCGTTCTCAAGCCGGGCGCGGATTTCACGTCGGAGCAGGACGAGAATCATCAGTCGTTTCCGTTCGCGCGCGCGCTCGGCGACTCGCCGCCGTACGCGTTTCAGGTCAGGCGCTCCGAGTTCGACGCCCTGCTGTTCGACAATTGCCGCGCCGCAGGGACGGACGCCCGCGAGCGTCATTGCGTAACTCGCGTGGAGTTCGGCGAGGGGCAAGCTCATCGCGTGCACGTGCAAGGGCCGGACGGCGATATCCGGATCCGCGAGTGCCGTTATGTCATCGATGCTTCCGGGCAGCAGACGCTGTTGGCCTCGCAGGAACGTTGGCGCGTCCGCAATCCCCATCACGCGGCGGCGGCGATTTTTTCGCATTTTGAAGGCGTCGTGCCGCGCACCGGCGAGGAGGCGGGCAATATCAGCGTCTACTGGTTCGAGGCAGGCTGGCTGTGGCTGATTCCCCTGACGGGCGGCGTGACCAGCGTCGGCGCCGTTTGCCGGCCGGATTACCTGAAGCAGAGACGCGGCGAGCGGGACGAGTTCCTGCGGGAGACCATCCGCAATTGCGCCGGCGCCTGGGCGCGCTGCCGGGACGCCCGGCAGCTCATGCCGGCGCGCGTGGCCGCGAACTATTCGTATGAGTCCCGCAAACAGATCGGCGCGGGCTACGCAATGGTCGGCGATGCTTTCGCTTTCGTCGATCCCGTGTTCTCCAGCGGCGTTTATCTGGCGATGTCGAGCGCCACGCGCGTCGTGCCGATTGTCGAGCACTGGCTCCGCGGCGAAGCCCGCGCTTACCGGCGGGCGGCGCGGGATTACGGCAAGGCGGTCAACCGCGGCCTGAACACGTTCTGCTGGTTCATCTATCGGTTCACGACGCCGGCAATGCGCACGCTTTTCCGCCGTCCGAGGAACGTGTTCGGACTCGAGCAGGCGGTGATCTCCATGCTCGCCGGCGACGTGTACGAAGGCCGCGAAGTGCGAACCCGGCTCGTGCTCTTCAAGGCCATCTATGCGCTGACGCGCGTGCTGGGTGTGGGTCGGACTCGTGCGACCATTCGCGCCTGATGATCGGTGACGCCGATTTCGGGACCGCCGCGCCGGAAAGGCCTGCGCTCGCCGTGGTCCCGCAGCGTGAAGGAGCTGCGCCGCCGGCCGGGCTGACGGAGTTTTTCCGCTTCCGGTTCGGCTCGACTGCCACACAGCAACCCGACGATCCGGTATTCCCGCTGTTCATCGAGCGGCTCGGCGACGCGCCGCTCGACGAGGTTTGGTATACGGGGGGCCAGGTCACCGGCGGGCAATGGGCGGGCATCCGTTTCGTCGAAAGCGGCTGCTATCTCGCCGCGCATCTTCGGTTCGATCTTTCGGACGCGCACCGAATCGACGAGGTCGCCTGTCAGGCATACCGCCGGCTGCTGGATCTGGTGCGCCGGCGCGGCTATCCGAACCTGCTGCGCGTGTGGAACCTGTTTCCGGGCATCAACGCAGGCGACGGCGACCTGGAACGATATCGGCAGTTCTCGCTTGGCCGCGCACATGCGCTCGATGCGCTCGGCTATCGCGATCGCAAGCTGCCGGCGGGCACTGCGATCGGCACGGATCCCGGCACGCCGTTGACGGTCTCGCTGCTGGCGGGCGCGCTGCAGAGCCGGGCCGTCGAGAATCCGCGGCAGACGAGCGCATACCGATATCCGCGGCAATTCGGCCCGCGCAGTCCGTCGTTCTCGCGCGCAGTGATGCTGAAGCTCGACGGCTCGCACCGCCTGCTCATCTCGGGCACGGCGAGCATCGTCGGTTACGAATCGCGGCACGACAGCGTCGAGCGACAGATCAGGGAGACGTTCTGCAATATCGAGGCGCTGGTGGCGCATGCGGCAGCGCAGGCGAACTGCGCGGCTACGGGGTTGATCGACGGCGATGCGTGCTTCCGGCTCTACCTGAGACGGCGTGAAGACCTGCCAGCCGCGGAAGCCGCCCTGAGCACGCATTTCGCTGCGCGAAAGCAAATCGTCTTCCTGCGCGGCGACATCTGCCGCCGCGAGCTCATGCTCGAAGTCGAAGGGGCGTGCGGTTTCTAGAGGCGTCCGAAAAGCAGCGGCTCTTCGGGTCAGAGTCTGAATGACGGGGGCCTTCTCGAAACCGTGGGCGACAGGACGTCGCCCGGAGCTTCCTTGGAAGGATTCACAGCGTTTTCGAGAAGGCCCCGTCGTTCGGACTGACCTGGGAACCTCACGGCGGTTCCTGGAGCCGTTTCTAGTTGCCCTGGTTTCCCGGCTTGATGATCGACGTCTGATGGACGTAGAACGTAACCGTTTCCGATTCGCCGAGCACCGTACCTGCGTTATCCACTACCGTGGCGCGAAGCGTATGCGTGCCGCGGAAAACCTCCGGCAGGTTGAAGGTGAGGCTGGCCTGCGGCTCACGCTCGACGGCATTCCCGTCATAGAACACCTGCACTTCGTGCCCCGGCCGCAGCCGAGGCACGATCGAGATCGCCACACTAACGGTTCCGCCCGTATTCCAGAGCGTCTGGCCCTGTCGCGGCGACACGATTACGAGACTCTCGTACGCGGCCTCGCTGCCGGCGGCCTCGTTCTCGACCGCCGCACGCGGCGCCGGCACGGGCGGCGCGTCGAACGTCTGCGCGCCCTCGACCTCGATGGCCTCGGCGCCGGGGTGCGGCTGATCGGAAAAGTGGATCGTGCCATTCTCGTCGACCCACTTGTAAAGGGTTGCCGACAGGGCCGGAGTCAAGGCCAGGGCCAGCGCGGCTGCAATCCATACACGCATCTCGCCAGCATAGCGCGGCCGATGGCCGCCGTCAGCGCGTTCAAGACATAATCACGAACAGCCAGAAGGCGGCATAGATCACGATCAGAGCGGCCGCTCTGCGGCCGGCAGTTTTCGCGTCTTCGTCCGGAATCAGCATGGTAGTTTCTCCCTTGCGTTGCGATTAAACCGACCGGTCGGTCCAAATTCGGGCCCAAAAAACTCATTCAATGAGTACCTGCAGATAACGCTTGAAGCCGAGGATCACCTCGCGGACGCGTTCGATGTCCCCGTAGGCCTGCCCCTGAATGATCGCCCCCTGGATGGCCGCCAGATATTGCCTGGCCAGGTCCGTAGCGGACGGTCCGCGCGGCCCGGCGCGTTCGGCGATCGGCGCGAGCACGGCCGTCAGGGCGACTTCGGAGGCATCGAACAAGGCCTCGAGCTTGGCCCGGAACGCAGGGTGATTCCGCGCCATGTCCGTGGCGAAGCTGCCCATGAGGCACCCGTGCTCCCACAGGCTCGGGGCCATGTCCGCCGTGTGCTCGACGAACGCGAGCGCGCGCTCGACGGGATCCTCGATCTGGCGATGCGGGCCGTCCGCCAGTATCCTGCGGCGATCCTCGAAATAGCTGTCCAGGGTCTCCAGCCCCAGCGCCTCCTTGGATTTGAAGGCATGGTAGAAGCTGCCCTTGGAGACGCCGGCGTCGGCGATGATCTGATCGACGCCGGTTTCCAGGTAGCCCTGCCGGCGAAACCGCTGCAGGGCGGCCTGTTGGATCCTTTCCCGGGTAACGATCGCGCTCATGGGCCGATACTAAACAGACCGGTCTGTCTAGTCAACCGTGATCCCGGGATTCGTACAATCCGCCGGCCTCGGCGGCGTTGTCGGGCGGCTTCCGGCGATCGTGCCGGATCGCTATGGCCGGCATGCTGAAGCCGAGCGTGCCGTAGACCATGCCCGCCAGCGCCAGCCAGCCGCCGTCCAGCACTGCGGCGAACAGCATCGAAACCGCCGCCGTGCCGGCAAACACGACCATCGCCTGAATCTCGCCGCGCGTGGCGTGGACCTCCAGCGCACTGAGGGCCAACTCGGAACGAAGCCGCAGCGCATGCGCATTCAGCAGCATCAGTAGCGCGCTCAACAGGAAAAATCCCGCCCCGTACAACAGGAACAGGCCGCGCACCCCGGCCAGGCCGTCGATCGTGATTTCGGGCGGCAGCCAGCCGCCCGTCAACCAGGCGAACGCGCTGCTGAACAACAACCGCAGCAGATAGACGAACACCAGCATGACGAATATCAGCGCGCCGGATAGCCAGACGGTCGTGACGTCCTCCAGCCCGAAGCGCCGGCTCCACTTCACGTGGCCGTACCAGAACAACATGATCTGCATGAAGCTCGCCAGCAACGCCGGCAGTTGTTTCAGGCTTTCGGCGAGCGCGTCCCAGGATCGGGGCAGCTCGTTCAGGGAAATCACCAGCATGGTGAAGGCAAAAGCGAACGCCGTGTCCGTCAGCACTTCGATGCGGGTCATATCATGACCGCGCTGGCGGAAGCCGTTCCGAACGGGACACCGGGCGAGGAATTCGGCATCGAGCGGTTCGTTTGCCATCATGCCGCCCCCGCGGAAATTGTGGCGCGATCGTCGAGCGCGCCGCCTGCGCGGATCAGGTCACAGGCTGAAATACATGTCGAACTCGACCGGATGCGTCGTCATGCGCAGCCGCGTGACGTTCTCCATCTTGAGCTTGATGTAGGAATCGATGAGATCGTCCGAGAACACGCCGCCCGCGGTCAGGAAGCCGCGGTCGTGGTCGAGCTCCTTGAGCGCCTGCTCGAGCGAGTAGCAGACTTCCGGGATGCCTTTCGCCTCTTCCGGCGGCAGGTCGTACAGGTCCTTGTCAAGCGCGTCGCCGGGATGCGTCTTGTTCTGGATGCCGTCGAGCCCGGCCAGCATCATGGCCGAGAAGGCCAGGTACGGGTTGCCGCTCGAGTCCGGAAACCGCACCTCGATGCGCCGCGCCTGCGGATTGGTCACGAAAGGCACGCGGATGGATGCGGAGCGGTTGCGCGCCGAGTACGCCAGCTTGACCGGCGCCTCGAAGCCCGGCACGAGGCGCTTGTAGCTGTTCGTGCTCGCGTTGGTGAAGGCATTCAGCGCGCGCGCATGACGGACCAGCCCGCCGATATAGTACAGCGCGATTTCCGACAGGCCGCCGTAGCCGTCGCCGGTGAACAGGTTCTTGCCGTCCTTTGCAAGCGACTGGTGGACGTGCATCCCGTTGCCGTTGTCGCCGACGACCGGCTTCGGCATGAATGTCGCGGTCTTGCCATAGCTCTGCGCGACGTTCATGACGACATACTTGAGAAGTTGCACCTCATCGGCTTTCCTGACCAGCGAATTGAACGCCACGCCGATCTCGCACTGGCCGGCGGTCGCCACTTCGTGGTGGTGCACCTCGGTCTTCACGCCCATGTCCTCGAGCGCCTGGCACATCGCCGAGCGCAGGTCGTGCAGCGAGTCGACCGGCGGCACGGGGAAGTAGCCGCCCTTGATGCCGGGCCGGTGGCCGAAGTTGCCGTCCGCGTAAACCTTCTCGGAGTTCCAGCCGGCCTCGCTCGAGTCGATCTTGTAGAACGCGCCGCTCATCTCCGCGCCCCAGCGCACGTCGTCGAAGACGAAGAATTCGTTCTCGGGACCGAAATAGGCGGTGTCGGCGACGCCGGATGATTTGAGCCAGGCCTCGGCTCGCCTGGCGAGCGAGCGCGGATCGCGCACGTAACCCTGCATCGTCGCCGGCTCGATGACGTCGCAGCGCAGGATGAGCGTAGAGTCCTCCGAGAAAATGTCCATGACCGCAGTCGCTGCGTCCGGCATCAAAATCATGTCCGACTCGTTGATATGCTTCCAGCCGGCAATCGACGAGCCGTCGAACATCTTGCCGTCCTCGAAGAAATCCTCGTCGACGACGTGCGCCGGCACCGTCACGTGCTGCTCCTTGCCCTTGGTATCCGTGAAACGCAGGTCGACGAACTTGACTTCGTTGTCCTTGATCTCGCGCAGGGCCTCGGCGGGGGTCATCGGTCGGTTCCTCCTGTGATCAACGGCAGCGGTTGCACCCGGGCACGATCAAGCCGCGTAGCATGCCACCGCGGGCCGCCGTCTGCACCAGCAATTTACATGCGGCATTGCCGCACTCCATCCTTCCATTCCGGCTGCCATCTGCCTTCTGTCATCTGTCGTCTGTCCGCTATACTGCCGGCCACTCGGACACCGGCGGCACGCGCGGAATATTGAGATGAACTCCAGAGCCGCAACGCGGCGCCCGGCCACTTTCCAGGATCTGATCGTCACCCTGCAGTCGTTCTGGGCGGAACGGGGTTGCGTGATCGCGCAACCCTTCGATATGCCCATGGGCGCGGGCACGTTTCATCCCGCGACATTTCTGCGCGCGCTCGGCCCGGAGCCGTGGAGCGCGGCGTACGTGCAGCCGTGCCGGCGGCCGACGGACGGTCGCTACGGGCAGAATCCGTTCCGCCTGCAGCACTACTACCAGTTTCAGGTCGTCCTGAAGCCCTCGCCGCTCGAAATTCAGGAAATCTACCTCGATTCGCTGCGGGCGCTCGGGCTGGACACGCTCGTGCACGACGTCCGTTTCGTCGAGGACGACTGGGAGTCGCCCACGCTCGGCGCCTGGGGTCTCGGCTGGGAGGTCTGGCTGAACGGCATGGAGATCAGCCAGTTCACCTACTTCCAGGCCGTCGGCGGAATCGACTGCCGTCCGGTGACCGGCGAGATCACCTATGGCCTGGAACGCATCGCGATGTATCTGCAGGATGTCGGCAGTGTGTTCGACCTGCTCTGGACGTCGACGCCGGCGGGCGACCTCAGTTACGGCGACATATTCCGCGAGAACGAGCTCGAGTTGTCGACCTACAATTTCGAGCTGGCAGACACCGACTTCCTGTTCGAGCGCTTCAAGCACGCCGAGCGGAGCTGCCGGCGGCTGATCGACACCATGCTGCCCCTGCCGGCTTACGAGCAGGTGCTCGAAGCCTCGCATTGCTTCAATCTCCTCGATGCGCGTCACGCGATATCCGTGACGGAGCGGCAGCGCTATATCCTGCGCGTCAGACGCATGGCGCAGTCGGTGGCCGAGCAATATTGCGCAAGCCGCGAAGCGCTGGGCCATCCCTTGCTTGGCGAGGTCAAAGCGCGGGAGCGCGCTTCTGGATAAGCCCCGCGATTTTCTCGTCGAGATCGGCACAGAGGAGCTGCCGACGCGCTCGGTCCGCCCGCTGGCCGAAGCGTTCGCCGCGAACCTCCAGGCCGGCTTCGACGGTGCCGGCCTGCACCATGGGGCGGTCGAGTCGTTCGCGACCCCGCGGCGGCTTGCCGTGCGCGTCACCAAGCTCGCACCATACGCGCCCGACCGCAGCATAGAGCGCCGCGGGCCGCCGCTCAGCGTGGCCTACGACGCATCCGGCGAGCCGGTTCAGGCCGCGCTCGCCTTCGCCGAAAGCTGCGGCGTCGCTGTGAAGGATCTCGCCACCGAGAAAACGTCGAAAGGGGAATGGCTGGTCTTCCGCGCCGTGGAACCCGGCAAGTCGACTCAGGCCCTGTTGCCGGGCCTCGTCGAGCGCGCGCTCGGCGACTTGCCCGTGCGCCGGCAGATGCGCTGGGGCAGCAGCGAGCACAGCTTCGTGCGGCCCGTGCACTGGGTCGTGCTGATCTTCGGCGGTGAGATCATCAATGCGACGCTTTTCGGCGTTCGCGCCGGCAACCGCACGCGCGGCCATCGCTTTCTCGCGCCACAGGAGCTGACCGTGTCGCGTCCTACGACCTACCTGCAGGTGCTCGAGAACAAGGGCCGCGTGATCGCCGACCCGATCGAGCGCCGCCAGCGGGTCCTCGAGGCGGTCACCGCGGCAGCGGGCAAGATCTCCGGCGAAGCGGTGCTCGACGACGAGCAGATCGACGACGTCACTGCGCTGGTCGAATGGCCGGTCGCGCTGGCCGGCGGCTTCGAGGAACGTTTCCTCGAGCTGCCCCCGGAAGTGCTCATCGCCACGCTCCGCGACCATTTGCGCTTTTTCCCGTTGCGCGACGCGAACGCGAAGCTCATGCCGCGATTCGTTGCCGTGAGCAACCTCGCCAGCCGCCAGCCGGAGCTCGTGCGCACGGGCAACGAGCGTGTGGTTCGCCCGCGGCTCGAGGACGCCTCTTTCTTCTGGCAGACCGACCGCAAGCGGCCGCTTGCCGAGCGCGCCGACGACCTCAAGCGTGTCGTGTACCAGGAGAAGCTCGGCTCGCTGTACGACCGGCAGCAGCGCATGCGGGCGATCCTGCTGCACCTGGCCGCGCCGGCCGGTATCGACGAATCCGTGGCGACGCGCATCGCCGAGCTCGCGAAGTGCGATCTGCTGACCGAAATGGTCGGCGAGTTCCCCGAGCTGCAGGGCATCGTCGGCCGCTATTACGCGCAGGCCGGCGGCGAGCCCGATGCGGTAGCGGCAGCGCTCGAGGAGCAGTACCTGCCGCGCTTCGCCGGCGACCGGCTGCCGGAGACCCGAGCCGGCAACGCCGCGGCGGTTGCCGAGAAGATCGATACGCTGGTCGGCATCTTTGCGATCGGCGAGAAGCCGACGGGAACACGCGATCCGTTCGGGCTGCGGCGCGCAGCGCTCGGCGTGCTGCGCATCCTCATCGAGCGGCGCATCGACCTGAGCCTGCCGGCCCTGCTTCGCGTGGCCAGAGAGGAGCTGCCGGTCGAGACGCAGGCCTCGCTGGAAGGCGAAGTCTACGACTACATGATGGAGCGGCTGCGTGCCTATTACACCGAAACGCCCGGCGAAGGCATCGGCAACGACATGTTCGACGCGGTGCTCGCAAATCGCCCGGACTCGCCGCTCGATTTCCACGAGCGGCTCATGGCCGTCAAGGCTTTCGTGCGGCTCGAGGTCGCTCCCATCCTGGCGGCCGCCAACAAGCGCATCGCCAACATCCTGCGGAAAGCCGACGAGCCGTTCGGCGCCGAGCCGGTCGAAGCCGATCTGCGGGAGCCGCAGGAGAAAGCCCTGTTCGCGCAGCTCACGACCCTCGAGAGCGAGATTCCACCGCTCGTCGCCGAGCGCGATTACCGGCAGGTGCTCGAGCGCCTCGGGACACTCAGCGAGCCGATAGACGGCTTCTTCGACGCGGTCATGGTCATGAGCGAGAACGAGCGCCTGCGGAGCAATCGCCTGGCGCTGCTCGCCAAGCTGCGGGCGTTGTTTCTCGCGACCGCCGACCTGTCACGCCTGCAGCTCGGGTAGCCCGGTCCGGCAGTGCGTCTCGTCATCCTCGACCGGGATGGAGTCATCAACGCCGACTCGCCCGACTTCATCAAGTCGCCCGCGGAATGGCGGCCGTTGCCCGGCAGTCTCGAGGCGCTGGCGCGCCTGGCCGCAGCGGGCCGGACCGTTGTCGTGGCGAGCAACCAGTCGGGCGTCGGACGCGGCCTGCTCAGCCTCGAGACGCTGGCGGAAATCCATGACGCCATGTGCCGGCAGGTAGCGGCGGCCGGAGGCCGCATAGACCGCGTGTTCTTCTGCCCGCACCGTCCCGACGAAGGATGCGACTGCAGAAAGCCGCGCCCGGGATTGTTCCGGCAGGTCGCCGCGCATTACCGCGTCGATCTCGCCGGCGTGCCCGCCATCGGCGATTCGCTGCGCGATATAGATGCGGCGCGAGCAGCCGGAGCACGGCCCATGCTGATCCTGACCGGCAATGGCGCCGAAGCCCGGCGGGCCGCCGCCTCGCCCGTCGAGACTTATCCCGATCTCGGCGCGGCCGTCGATGCTATTCTCGGCGAAAACAACCATTAGACGTCATGCAGCTGCTCGGCTCACTGGTTTTTACCGCCTGCCTGTTCCTGTCCGTGCCGGTTTACGCGACGCTGGTGCTGCTGAGTGCGCCGCTGCCGCATCGCCTTCGATACAGGATCGTGCTGTGGTGGGTCGATCTCATTCTCTGGCTGCTGAAAATCCTCTGCCGGCTCGACTACGAGGTCGAGGGCGCGGAGCACATTCCGGACCGTCCCGGCATCGTCTTCTGGAAGCATTCCTCCGCCTGGGAAACCATTGCGCAGTGCCGCATTTTTCCGATTCAGACTTGGGTGCTGAAGCGCGAGCTCATGTGGGCACCGTTTCTCGGCTGGGCGCTCGCACTGTTGAAACCGATCGCCATCCAGCGCGGCGCCGGCCGCTCGGCGGTCGAGCAGGTACTCGAGCAGGGACGGCGGCGACTCGGGGACGGCTTGTGGGTGGCGATCTTTCCCGAGGGCACGCGCGTAACGCCGGGCACGACCCGCCGGTACGGCATCAGCGGCGCGTTGCTGGCCGGCAAGGCCGGCCGCCCGATCGTGCCGGTGGCCCACAACGCCGGAGATTTCTGGCCACGCCGGGGACTCATGAAGCGCCCCGGCACCGTGCGCGTCTGCATCGGCCCGCCGATCGAAACCGCCGGCCGGGAAGTGCCAGACATCAACGCAGAGGTCCAGGGTTGGATCGAAGGGCGCATGGCGCAGATCAGCCGCCATTACGCGCGGCTTCCGGATGCCAGCTGATTTCCAGAAGTTAGCGACTTTTAGCGGCTAGATAGTGGCAAATAGCAGCTGGATCGTCGCCCTTTGCCGCCGTGACGCTCAAACGTCGAGGTTGGACACCGCCATGGCGTTGCGCTCGATGAACTCGCGGCGCGGCTCGACCTGATCGCCCATCAGCGTGGTGAAGATGTCGTCCGCCGCCACCGCGTCCTCGATCCGCACCTCGAGCAGCCGCCGCGTATCGGGATTGACGGTCGTGTCCCACAGCTGATCCGGGTTCATTTCGCCCAGGCCCTTGTAGCGCTGGATCGACTGCCCGCGCTTGGCCTGATCCATGAGCCAGGCCATCGCGTCCTCGAAGCTCAGGATATCGCTGCGCTGGTTGCCGCGCTCGGCGTAGGCGCCCTCCCCGATCAGGCCGGACAGCGCCTGGTTCAGCTCGGCGATGCGGCGGTACTCGGCCGAGGCAAAAAATTCCTCCTGGATGAACCGTTCGCTCATGACCCCGTGCTGGCGACGGCCGACCTTGAGCCGAAGACCCTCGCCGGCGCTGCCGGGCTCGATGTCCACGGTGTAGCGCTGGCTGCTGCCGTTGCCCGAATTGAGCCGATGGCCGAGTTGTGCCGCCCAGTCCTCCATCGCCGCCGGGTCGCCGATCAATGCGTCGTCGACCACCGGCAGGTAGAGGAGTTGTCGCAGCACATGCGCGTCGTAGCGGCCGGCCCAGCGCTCGATGATCGCCGCGACTTCCAGGTGACGGCGCGCGAGATCCTCCAGCGCCGGGCCGCTCAGCGGCGGCGACTGGTCGTTGACGTAAACGGCGGCGGAGTCGAGGGCCAGATTGAGCAACAGGGCCTGGAGCTCGGCGTCATCCTTGACGTAGTGCTCCTGCTTGCCGCGCTTGACCTTGTAGAGCGGCGGCTGCGCAATATAGATGTGCTTGTTCTCGATCAGCGCCGACATTTGCCGGTAGAAGAAGGTGAGCAGCAGAGTGCGGATGTGCGAGCCGTCGACGTCGGCGTCGGTCATGATGATGATGCGATGGTAGCGAAGCTTGCCGAGGTCGAAATCTTCGCGGATCCCGCAGCCGAGCGCGGTGATCAGGGTGCCCACTTCGGCGGACGAAAGCATCTTGTCGAAACGCGCCTTCTCGACATTCAGGATCTTGCCCTTCAAGGGCAGGATCGCCTGTGTGCGCCGGTCGCGGCCCTGCTTGGCGGAACCGCCGGCTGAATCGCCCTCGACGAGAAACAGCTCCGAACGCGCCGGATCCTTCTCCTGGCAATCCGCGAGCTTGCCCGGCAAACCGGCCACGTCCAGGGCGCTCTTGCGCCGGGTCATCTCGCGCGCCCGGCGGGCAGCGTCGCGAGCGCGCGCGGCATCGATGATTTTCGCCACGATGGCGCGAGCTTCCTGCGGATGCTCGAGCAGGAATTCGTCGAGCTTCTCGCCGATAGCGGACTCGACGGCCCCCTTGATTTCCGAGGACACGAGCTTGTCCTTGGTCTGCGACGAGAATTTCGGGTCGTGGAACTTCACGGACAGCACGGCCGTCAGGCCTTCGCGCGCGTCGTCGCCGGTGGTCATCACCTTTTCCTTGCGCAGCAGCCCTTCCCGCTCCATGAAGGTGTTGAGCGTGCGGGTCAGCGCGCTGCGGAATCCGGCCAGATGCGTGCCGCCGTCTTTCTGCGGAATATTGTTCGTGAAGCAGAACATGCTTTCCTGATACCCGTCGTTCCACTGCAGCGCGGCCTCGATCGAGACGCCGTCACGCTCCGTCTGGACGTGCGCGACGGTCGGATGGATCGGCGTCTTGTTGCGGTTCAGGTGCGCCACGAATGCGCGAATGCCGCCTTGATATTCAAAGACTTGTGTCTCGTCGACGCGCTCGTCGACGAGCTCGATGCGGATCCCGGAATTCAGGAACGACAGCTCGCGAAGCCGTTTGGCCAGCACGTCGAAGTGAAATTCGATATTGGTGAAAATCCTGTCGCTCGGCTTGAAGCGGATCACGGTGCCGGTTTGATCCGTCGCCTCCATCGCCTCGAGCGGCCCGACCGGCTCGCCGAGGCGGTACTCCTGGCGGTGCACCTGGCCGTCGCGGTAAATCGTCAGCTTAAGCGATTCGGACAGCGCATTGACGACCGAAATGCCGACGCCGTGCAGCCCGCCGGACACCTTGTACGAGTTGTCGTCGAATTTGCCGCCGGCGTGCAGCACGGTCATGATGACCTCCGCGGCCGAACGGCCCTCTTCCGCATGCGTGTCCACGGGGATGCCGCGCCCGTCATCTGCGACCGTCACGGATTCGTCGGCATGGATGGTGACCGATATGCGGCTGCAATGCCCGGCCAGCGCCTCGTCGATCGAGTTGTCCACAGCCTCGAACACCATGTGGTGCAAGCCGGTGCCGTCGTCGGTATCGCCGATGTACATGCCCGGGCGTTTTCGCACCGCCTCGAGGCCCTTCAGGACTTTGATATTGCTGGAGGTATAGGTCGTGGGTTCAGTCATGTGCGACCCCTCGATCGGCGCCGGTTGCGGATTGAAATGACGCCGGGCACAAGCGGTGCATTATAGCATTTCCGCCAGCTTCCCCTGTTCCACGTGGAACCTTCGCCCGGCGTCGGGCAGGTGCGATGCCCCCTCCGGAAGCGCGGTGATAAAGACCTGCGCATCCCGGGAAAGGACCGCCTTCAACAGGCGTTCGAGCCGATTCCGATCGAGCTCCGCCGCCGGATCGTCGATGAGCAGGCTGCCCGGGGACCGGTCCAGCGAGGACAACAGATCGATCTGTGCCAGTATCAGGCTCGCGGCCAGAAGCTTCTGCTCACCGCGGGAAACCCGATCGCGGGCGGCCTTGCCCCACAGTCGAATCTGCAGGTCCGCTCTGTGAGGACCGACCTGTGTTACCTGGCGGCGCCGATCGCCGCTGCGAGCCTCGTACAGCGCTTTAGCCAGCGGCTGTCCCGGCGACCACCCCAACGAGAGGTGACAATCGACGGCGTCCCCGAGCAGCATCGCCGCAGCCGATGTCAGGAACGGCCGCAGTCGATCGACATGGCGTGAGCGCATGCGACCGACTGCTTCACCGCATTCGGCCAGAGTCATTTCGAAGCCCGCCAGCGCCGCATCGGTGGCTCCCTGCTTCAAGCCCGCGTTGCGCTGCCGTAGGGCGCGTTGATATCGGCGCCACGTTTCCAGGAAACGAGGTTCCACGTGAAACACTCCCCAGTCCATGAATCGCCGCCGGCGAGCCGGACCTTCCTCGATCAGCTTGTGAGCGCCGGGCTCGATGACCTGAACGGGCAGTAGCTCTGCCAGTTCGGCCAGACCGTTGGCTTCACGTTCGTCGATTCTGACTTCCGTCCCTCCGGCTGCCGCTTCGATGCGCACGGTGGCCCGCCTGGGCGACTTGGCGATGACTGCGTCAAGTGCAAAGGCTCGGCTCCCGCTACGGCGCAATGTGTCCGGATCGCCGCTCCGGAACGATCGTCCGCGCCCGACGATATAGATAGCTTCGAGAAGACTGGTCTTGCCGGCGCCATTGAGTCCGACGATGACGTTCAGCCGCGGATCGGGGAGCAGCTCAAAGGATGCAAAGCAGCGGAAGTTCCGTCCATGCAGGCGTTCCAGTGTCATGGGGAACGTCGCGCGACGTGTGTTTCACGTGAAACACACGAAAGGGGCGTCGAGATGAAAAGGAGGTCGACTAAGCCGAACGATTCGGTTTGGTAAGCGGACAGCTCGTCGGTGATTTGAGGGCTGCTCTTCGAATTCTCAGTGAAGACCGTTTCCTGGGTTCGTCAAAGGCGCATCGGCATGACGACGTACTTGTACCGGTCCGACGACGGCTCGGAGATCAGGCAGCTGCTGCTGCCATCCGTCAGGCCCACTTCGACCTGTTCCGAATCGATCGCTCCGAGCGCATCCAGCAGGTAGTTGACGTTGAAGCCGATCTCGAGCGGCTCGTCCTGGTATTCCACCTCCACCTGCTCCTCGGCCTCCTCCTGCTCCGGATTGTGCGCCTGAATCACGACGCCGTTTTCTTTCACTTCGAGGCGAATTCCGCGATATTTCTCGTTGGACAGAATGGCCGTGCGATGCAGCGCCTGCCGCAGCACATTACGGTCCGCCGTCAGCTTGTGGCTCGGCCCGCGCGGAATCACGCGGCCGTATTCCGGGAACCGGCCGTCCACGAGCTTGGACGTGAAGCGGATATCGCCCACCTCCACACGGATATGGTTGCTGCCGATGCCCATGGTCACGTTGCCTTCGTCGCCGAGCAGTCGTTGCAGTTCCAGGACGCCTTTTCGCGGCACGATCACCTGCGACTGGGTCTTGCTGTCGCTCAGCGTCTCCACCTCGCACAGGGCCAGGCGATGTCCGTCGGTCGCGACCGCGCGAAGCACGCGCCCGTCCGCTTCCAGAAGCAGGCCGTTGAGGTAATAGCGCACGTCCTGTTGCGCCATCGCGAAATGCGTCTTTTCGAGCAGCCGCCGCGCATCGGTCTGGGCGAGCTCAACCGACTGCGCGCCCTCGACTTCGTCGACGGTCGGAAACTCCGCGGCTGGCAGCGTCGACAACGTGAACCGGCTGCGGGCCGAGCGAACGCTGACCTTCTCCCCGTCGAGCGTCAACGTCATTTTCGCCTCGTCGGGCAGGGCCCGGCAGATGTCCAGCAGCTTACGCGCCGGCACCGTGATTTCGCCTTCGCGCTCTACGTCGAGCCGTGCACTGGCGATGAGCTCGACTTCGAGATCCGTGGCGGTGAAGGAAACACTGCCGTCACGGCGCGCGACGATCAGCGTATTCGCGAGAATCGGCATCGTCTGCCGACGCTCGACAACGCCGATGACGGCCTGCAGCGGCTTGAGAAACGCTTCCCTGGTTCCGCTCAGCTTCATGGGCCCACCTGTTGATATTTATTCTGAAAGATTGAATCTGTCATAGTTATTAGCGCCGCGCGAATCTGTGGAAAGCTCATTTTTTCGTTATTTTTCAATAAGTTAGTTAATATCGAACCGGTTGATAAGGCACTGGGCCGCCCCCTTCGAAGCTGTGGACGGCATGTGGATAAATTCGGCCCCCTGGCTTGTGCACAGTCTGTCCACATCAGCCGGTCAGGGTTCTCAACAGGTTTGAATAGTCCTCGCTGACGCGCTGTTCGGTATCCCGAAGGGCCTTCACGCGTCGGCAGGCGTGCAGCACGGTCGTATGGTCGCGGCCGCCGAAAGCATCACCGATTTCCGGCAGGCTGTGCTGGGTCAGCTCCTTGGCCAGCCCCATGGCGATCTGTCGGGGTCGCGTGATCGAACGGCTGCGGCGCTTCGACAGCAGGTCGGCCACGCGGATCTTGAAATACTCGGCGACGGTCTTCTGGATGTTATCGATGGAGACCAGCTTGTCCTGAAGGGCCAGCAGATCCCGCAGCGCCTCGCGCGCGAACTCGGGCGTGATCGGGCGGCCGGTGAACTGCGAGTTCGCGATCACGCGACGCAGCGCGCCCTCGAGCTCGCGCACGTTGGAGCGGATCCGCTTGGCGATGAAGAACGCCACGTCGTTCGGCAGGTGGACGTTCTCGGCGGCGGCCTTGCTCATCAGGATCGCGACGCTGGTCTCGAGCTCCGGCGGCTCGATGGCCACGGTGAGCCCCCAGCCGAAACGCGATTTCAGCCGCTCCTCGAGACCGTTGACCTCCTTGGGGTAGCGGTCGCAGGTCAGGATCACCTGCTGCTGGCCTTCGAGCAGAGCGTTGAACGTGTGGTAGAACTCCTCCTGGCTGCGTTCCTTGCCGGCGAAGAACTGGATGTCGTCGATCTGCAGTGCGT
>JBOIDB010000075.1:0-2905 GCA_050740235.1 Gammaproteobacteria bacterium | reverse complement strand
ATGGCCACCGCGAGCGCGGCCGAGCCACCGAGCCCCATGGCGCGCGGCACGTTCGGATAAACCTCGATCTGCAGCGAGCGATTCTCGAGGCCGAGCTTCTCGAGAATCAGCGCGGCCGGCTTTTCATAGGACTGGCGGCGCGCCGGATCGCGCTGCAACTGATGCTCGATGCCCCAGCGGGGGATGACGAGGTGCACGCCGTCGTCGCGATCGCGCACGCGCGCCTGCACGGCGAGTGGTATCGGCGCGGCGATCGCGTGGCGGCCGTACACCACGGCGTGCTCGCCGAGGAAAATCACCTTACCGTGACCGGCCGAGCAGCCTTCCGCCGCGACGGCCGGCTGCGCGCCGAGCTCGAGCTTCTGCTGCTTCAGCTCGGCTACGATCTCATTGGCTCTCCAGATCTTCACCTCGCCGCATTCGATGAGCCGCTCGACGACGTTCTCGAACATTTCCGGCGTCGCGCCCGCCGCCAGGGCGACGCTGCGCGCATGCAGCGTCATGTGGCCCTTCTGGATGCCGTCCGTCGCCAGGGCGCGCAATGCTGCCAGATTCTGCGCGAGGCCGACGGCACCCATGACTTCCGCGAGCTCGCGCGCCGACTTGACGCCGAGCAGCCGCAGATTGACCGCGACGGTCGGGTTCGACTGCAGCGGGCCGCCGACGATGCCGACCTTGAGCGGGATCTCGATGTGTCCGACGAGGTCGCCGGCCTCGTTTCGGCTCCATCGCGTCAGCGACGTATAGGCGCTGCCACGGGCGGCATACGCATGTGCAGCCGCCTCTATCGCGCGCCAGTCGTTGCCGGTTGCCAGGGCAACGGCGTCGACGCCGTTCATCACCCCCTTGTTGTGCGTGGCCGCGCGGTACGGATCGATCGCGGCGAAATCGCTGGCGGCGATGATGCCGTCGCGAACCTGCTCGCCCGCATAGCCCTTGCCGGCCAGCAGCCCGGCCGGGACGCAGCAGTCGGCGCGCACCATCGCGCGGTCGGTCAGGTTGGACAGGATGCGCAGGAAGACCTTGCCGCCGGTCATCTTCTCGACCAGCGGGGCGACGCCTTCGCACATGGTGTTGACCAGGTTCGCTCCCATGGCGTCGCAGGTGTCGACGAGCAGGTGCACGACCAGCATATCGCTGCCGTCGCCGGCGGCCGGGTAGATGTGCGTCTCGATGTCGATCGCGCCGCCGCCTCGCGCGACCATTTTCGGGTGGAGGCTGTTGGCGAGATTGAGAATCTCCTCCTTGTCCTGCAGCAGGATGGCCTGCGCGCGGGCGGGATGCGGCACGTGCATGATCTGGATCTGACCGATCAGCAACGGCTGCGTGCTCTCCGTGTGGAAGCCGCCGGCCTTGCGCACGAGCTTCGCGGCTGAGCTCAGCGCCGCGACTATGGACGGCTCCTCGACCACCATCGGGATCACGTACTCGCGCGAGTTGATGACGAAATTGAGGCCGAGGCCGACCGGCAGGCCCATGACGCCGATGACGTTCTCGATCATCTTGTCGGCGCCGCTCACCGAGAGCGTGTGCTGGCCCGTCGCGAGCATCTTGCCGTCCTCGCGCGACAGCAGGCCGCGCTCCTGGACGGCACGCACGCGCTCGGCGACCGACAGCTTGTAAAACTCGGGTATGCGGGAGGATTGCATCGACTCGCTCCGTGACAGCGGCTGTTTCATGGGCCTATCTCAATGGCTGATTGCAGAGTGGAAGCTGCGCGTATCGCGCTCGAGCGGCAGGCCTCTCGCGGCGATTGCAAACAGGCCGCGCAATACCCTATCGCGGCGCGCAGTCAGGCTCGCGAGGAGCACGGTCGCTCTGACGGCCGGCCGCGTGACCTTGACCTCCCGGCCGCTCGCGAAACCCGGATTGCGGTGAATCCTGCGCAGAGTGAGCGCTGCCAGTCCGATCGACCAGAGGCAGAATCTGCGGATGCCCGTTTCGCCGGCCGGAATGAGCAGCGTGTAATCGAGCGCCGAGCGCAGATGCGCGTGCGCGATGCCGATGAGGCGCTCCAGCCCGGCCGTAAAGCCGGGGGAACGGTAACCCGGCGAGATCGTCTCCAGATCGAGGCGCTCGTCGAACACTTCCCGGGGCAGCCAGCAGCGCCCGCGGGCGCGGTCCTCCCAGAGATCCTTGAGGATGTTCGTCATCTGCAGGGCCTGGCCAAAGGCTACGGCATGCCGCATGAGCCGGACCTGTCTGCGAGCGATGACCGGAGAGTAGGCGCAGAACAGCTCGGTAAGCATCTCGCCGACCACACCCGCAACGACGTAGCAGTAACGGTCCATCTCCTGCAGCGACTTCAATCCCGCAAGGCTGTTGTGGTGCTGGAAGCCGGGCATGCCGTGGCACATGACCGAAACGCAGTGACGAAGTGCATGGCGCTGCCTCCCCGGCAGCGAGGCCGTGATCCCGACGATGGCCGCCGTCCGCTCGATGAGCAGTCGCTCGGCCGGCGGCGTGCTCTCCGACAACAGCGGGCCGAGGCGCTCGGCGAATTCCCGCGGGGCTGTGCGGCCGCCGACCACCGCGGCAAGCTCATCGTGAATGGCCTGTTTCTGCGCGGGCGCGAGCGTGATCTCGTCCTCGATCGTATCGGCGATGCGGCAGAGCAGATAAGCATTGGCAACGGCAAGGCGCAGGCGCTCGGGCAGCTCGGGAATCGTAAGTGCGAACGTTCGGGAGACCAGCGGCAGTATATGCTCCTGGAATCGCAGATCGACGTCGGAGGCCGGCGCACGCTGGTCCACACCGCTTGCTTGCACAGGCGGGCGCCCACGCTGCTCCGTCGCGGATCTGCTGGTAATCGCCGTCAAGGGCACCGCCTGAGCCGTATCGGGTCGCCTGCGACCCTTTGAGAATTGCGCAGTCTACCGTGCCTGCTCGCGCCGAATCAAAACGG
>JBOIDB010000074.1:0-2769 GCA_050740235.1 Gammaproteobacteria bacterium | reverse complement strand
GCGGATGAAAC
This sequence comes from Gammaproteobacteria bacterium, assembly GCA_050740235.1. Classification (GTDB taxonomy): domain Bacteria; phylum Pseudomonadota; class Gammaproteobacteria; order Steroidobacterales; family JACDCP01; genus JACDCP01. The sequence goes on along the minus strand of JBOIDB010000074.1, from coordinate 2,758 downwards.
GGCTTACGCGCCCCCACTCGCCAGCGCCACGCTCAAACAGCAAGCGACACGAAAGAACGGTGGCGCGCCCGGCTTTATCGACGAGCTCCGCCGCCGCAAGGTGCCGCGTGTCGGCGCCGTCTACGCGGTCGTCGCCTGGCTCATCATGCAGGTCGCGGAAGTGACGTTTGCGCCGCTCGGCATTCCGCCGTGGGGCCAGACTCTGGTGATCGTCCTGTTGCTGATCGGGTTTCCGGCCGCGCTGGTCATGGCCTGGACGCTCGAGATGACGCCGCAGGGGCTCGTCGTCGATGCGGACGGAGTGCAAGGCACGGGGGCCCCCGGCAGGCCGATTGATTACCTGCTCGTCGGCGTAGTGCTGCTCGCTTTCTCCGCGCTGGCCTGGCACATCATGACGCGCGACGAATCGACGCCTGCAACCGTCGCCTCCGCGGATCCGGCGCTCAGCGGCGCCGGCGCGCCGGCGAACTCCATTGCCGTCATGCCGTTCGTGAGCATCGGCAAGGACGTACAGAACGCCTACTTTGCCGACGGCCTGGCCGATGAGCTGCTCGGCCTGCTCGGCAAGCTGGATGAGCTGCAGGTCGCCGCGCGCACCTCGTCGTTCTATTTCAGGAACAAGGACGTCGGCCTGCCGGAGATCTCGAAGCGACTCGGCGTGCGGCATATCCTGGAAGGCACCGTGCGCCGCGACGGCAACGACGTGCGCGTGCGCGCCGAGCTCGTCGATACGAGCTCAGGCTTCAATGTCTGGTCGGCGACCTACGACCGCAAGCTCGAGGATATTTTCGTCATCCAGAATGACATCGCCACGGCGGTCGTCGACGAGCTGAAGCTCGTTCTGTCGGTGGAATCCGAGGCAAAGCTCGCCGCGCGCCCGACCGACGATGTCCGGGCCTACGATCTGTATCTGCGTGCGCAGGGTCTGCGTCGCGGAGCAGGGAATACGGAAACACTCGATGAAGCGCTGGACGTCTACACGCAGGCCCTGGCCATCGATCCGGCGTTCGCGGCCGCGCATGCCGGCGTGTGCCTTGCGTATCTGGACAAGTACGAGCGCAGCGCCGCGGTCAGCAATTTCGAGGCCGCGGAACGGGCCTGCCAGCAGGCGCTCGAGTACAAAGGCTCGGCCGCCGAGGTGCACACGGCCCTCGGCCGGCTGTATCTCACCTCCGGCGAGTACGAGAAGGCGCAGCAAGAATTCGGCAACGCCATCGACCTCGACCCGAGATCCGTGGATGCATTTCGAGGCCTTGCGGAATCGTTAAACGCGCTCAACCGGTTCGACGAGGCGGAAGAGGCATTCCGGCGCGCCATTGCGCTCGAGCCGGGCTACTGGGCCGCCTATGAATCCCTGGCGTCCTTCCTGTTCTTCCGCGGCCGGTTCGCCGAAGCCGTCGATGGCTACCGTCGGCTCACGACGCTGCTGCCGGAGTATGCCGACGGCTTCAACGCGTTAGGCGCGGCGTATCACTTCCAGGGCGATTTCAAGGCCGCCGCCGCGGCCTACAAGCACTCGCTCGAGCTCCAGCCCACGCGGGAAGCGTATTCCAACATGGGCACGATGTACTTCTACCTGGGAGATCTCGACGCCGCCGCGGATATGTACCGCGAAGCCGTCGAGCTCGCGCCGGAGGATCATCGCCTCTGGGGCAACCTGGCCGACGCCTATAACGCCGCCGAGGGACGCGAAAGCGAGGCGCTGGATGCCTACCGGACAGCCATCCGCCTTGCGGAAGCGCAGCTCGAGGTGAACCCGGCCAACGTGGCGACCTTATCGCCTTTGGCGCATTACTACGCCAACATCGGCGAGGCGGACCGCGCGCGTGAGCTCATCCAACAGGCGCTCGCCCTCGCGCCCGGCGACATCTACGTGCGATACGACGAGGCGCTCGTGTACGCACGGCTCGGCGAAACGGAACGCGCATTGAGCGCGATCGAGAAGGCCGTGGGAGCGGGTTATCTGCCCTCACTGCTGCCCTTCGATCCGGGCTTGCGCGCGCTTGCCGGCGAGGAACGATTTCAGCGACTTCATGAATCGGGCGGCCGAAAGTGAAGCGCGTATCACGACAGGAGCGAAGAACATGAACGATACAAGAGCTCTGATCAGGTCGATGTCCGCGGTGGCCGCAATGCTCTTGCTGGCCGGTTGTTGTGGTTACGGTGATCTTTTTCGCCCGCATCCGCTCGAAATAGCCGGCGACGCGCAAGGCTGTCCCACGAGTGTGGAGAAGCGGGAAGGCTACATCTGCATAAACAACGCCGGTGAAGAAGGCCTGTGCGCGCATCCGGGCGACTGGGTGGAATGGTCTCGCGCCGAATCCGGCGGCTTCGAGATCGAGTTCACGGGCTACGCCAGCAACGCTGAGCGGCGGGAGGCAATGCTAAAGGCAGGAGAATCCCTGGTCTCAGGCAGGGCCGCCCCCCTGGTCGCAGAAAGGATCCGCAGCAGCAGCAACCCGATGGAAGAGGACTGTGAGCTGACCACCGAAAACCAGTCCCTGAAGTGCCGTATCGCGGAGGATGCCGCGGAAGGCACCTATAAGTATTCGGTAATCGTGGAAGATTGCGAGGTGCTCGACCCGCGGATCATCATCCGGTGATCGCACGCGCATGTGCTTCCTGACACAGGGGGCCGGAATGAGCTGTAAACCATGTGCCCGGTATAGACCTTGATTAAATGGCGCGCCCGACAGGATTCGAACCTGTGACCTTCGGCTTCGGAGGCCGACACTCTATCCAACTGAGCTACGGGCGC
>JBOIDB010000073.1:0-6616 GCA_050740235.1 Gammaproteobacteria bacterium | reverse complement strand
TGCCGACGGAGCGCTTTCGGAAACGTCGGGGCGCGGCACCGAAATCTTCGTGCGACGAGACGGGAAATGGATCCATACGGGGTGGCATCTCGACGCGCTCGACGACGATGAATTGTGATCTTGACCCCGGCGAGATCGTGCAGCCAATGCACGAAGCGATTCAACGTGAGCAGGCTGCGGCATGCGACGCCGCCGAGCAGCACGCCGAGCGACCGGCCCCCGGACGACGGCATCGAACTGATCGCCGTGCAGCACGAGCAGGCGGCGTGGCTCGACGGCCAGTAGAAATTCCGGCGCAGGCTCTCGAGATCGACGATGTCGCCGACCAGGTAGAGGAGCTCGCAGCGCGTTCGCCGCAAGAAATCGAGCAACAAGCGTACCCGGCACGCGGGAGACCCGAGGTGCACATCGGACAGCCAAACGGTTCGCAGGCCCCCGCCGGAGGTCGTCATCTGGAAAAAGCTCGCAGCCCTGGATGGCGCTAGTGGCGGCGCCTGCGGGCGCAGCCGCATTGACGTACATCGCAGAATCGCGCATTCGCGCTTCGCGTTGTGGAGCCGGCCGCCCGGCCGTTGAATGCCCTATACTTCTCGTCGGTCATCGGCGAACGGCTGACGGATGCGTTTCGCAGAAGGGGGACGGGAACAGTGAATCGACGGGAATTGTTGCACGCAGCGATCGGCAGCAGTGCCGGCATTGCGCTCATCGGCCTGCAGCGCGCCTGCCTTGCCACCGCTGACCTCGACGCAGCGCCGATGCAACGCGTCCTCGACGACCGCGAGCGGGAAATTCTCGCGTCGATCTCGGAGCTCATGATCCCGGCGACCGACACGCCGGGCGCGGTCGAGGCCGGCGTGCCGCAATTCGCAGAACTGATTCTCTCGGACTGGCATACCGCCGACGAGCGGCGGCCCGTGCTCGAAGGCATGGCGAAGCTGGATGCGGACTGCAAGGCGGCCTTTGGCAAGGGATTCGCCGCCTGCAGCGTGGCCGAACAGACGGAAGTGCTGGCTGCGACCGAGGACAGCACGATGTTCACGGTGCTGAAGAGCCTCGTCGTCAACGGCTATTTCACGTCCGAGCTGGGCGCCGGCTCGCTGCCCGGCGGCGGCAACCCGATGCCGGGCGTCTACCGCGAAGTCGTTTATGACGCCGCAACCGGCCGCTGGATCTGAGGAGCCATGAGGGGACGATCATGATGACGGACTTCGACGCGATCGTGGTCGGTTCCGGGATATCCGGGGGCTGGGCCGCCAAGGAGCTGACCGAGAAAGGCTTGAAGACGCTCGTGCTCGAGCGCGGTCGGGAGATCGAGCACATACGCGACTACCAGGGCGAGCACCAGCCGCCCTGGCATTACGAATTCCGAAACTACGGCGACCGCAAGCGGAACGAGCGCGATTATCCGATCCAGAGCAGCTTCGGCTGGTTCGACGAGCACAACCGGCAGTTCTGGAACAACGACCGCCTGAACCCCTACGTGGTCGACGAAAGCAAACCCTTTCACTGGGTGCGCGGCGATATCCTGGGCGGGCGCTCCGTCCTGTGGGGCCGCCAGTGCTATCGCTGGAGCGACCTGGACTTCGCAGCGAACAGCAAGGACGGGTACGGCATCGACTGGCCGATCCGTTACAAGGACATCTCGCCGTGGTACTCGTACGTCGAGAAATTCGCCGGTATCTCGGGACAGGCCGAAGGGCTGCCGCAACTGCCGGATGGCGAGTTCCTGAAGCCGATGCCGATGAATTCCGTCGAGCAGCACGTAAAGGCGGCGATCGAGGAAAACTTCCCCGGCCGCATGATGACGATCGGGCGGGTCGCCGTGCTGACCGAACCGCACAATGGGCGAGGGGCTTGCCACTACTGCGGCCCGTGCAGCCGCGGCTGCTCGGTGTCGGCCTACTTCTGCAGCCTGACCTCGACGCTGCCGGCGGCGCAGGCGACGGGCCGGTTGACCATTCGGCCGGACAGCGTCGTCGAGCGGCTGGATACCGATCCAGAAACAGGCCGTATCACCAGCGTGAGCGTCGTGGATGCGAAGACGCGCGAGCGCGCGCGATTCAGCGGCCAGGTGGTATTCCTCTGCGCATCGACCGTCGGCAGTACGCAGGTTCTGCTGAACTCGAGGGACGATCGGCATCCGCACGGCCTCGCGAACGGCAGCGGGGCGCTCGGCCGTTACCTGATGGACCACACGTTCGGAACCCGCGTGTCCGGCATCATCCCGGGCTTTCTGGATCGCAGGACTGTAGGCGCTCGTCCAAACGGTACCTATGTGCCGCGCTTCCGGAATCTCTACGGCCAGGATGAAGACGCCGGCTTCCTCCGCGGCTACGGTTTCCAGGGGGGCGCGAGCCGGCTCGACTGGAGCCGTGACGTGCCCGGTTTCGGCAAAGGCCTCAAGGACGAGCTCCTGCGGCCGGGTCCTTGGGCGATGCAGCTCGGCGGCTTCGGGGAAATCCTCCCGTATGCCGGGAATCGCATGCTGCTCGACGAGAAGAAGGTCGACCGCTTCGGCATCCCGCAGGTGCGCTTCGAGGTCGAGTACAGGGACAACGAGAAAAGGATGATCGGCGACATCATGGAGCGCGGCAAAGAGATGCTGAAGGCCGCTGGCGCAACCGACATCCACGCCGACCCCGGCCCGATGATCATGGGGCGCGGCGTGCACGAGATGGGAACGGCGCGCATGGGAAACGAGCCCTCCGAGTCTGTGCTGAACGGTTGGAACCAGGCACACGAAGTGCCGAACCTGTTCGTCACGGACGGCTCGTGCATGACATCGGCCTCATGCGTCAATCCGTCGATTACCTACATGGCGATCACGGCCCGCGCGGCGAATCACGCGGCCGAGCTGCTGCGCTCCGGGGTACTGTAGATCGCGCGACGGAAGCCGAGGTCCCTGCGTCGAAATCTCGTGGAAGGAAAACACGGCTCAAGCGTATATATGGATAAGCTCATCAAGGAACGGGGAACATCCATGAGGATATTCGCAGCAATCGCCGCCCTGGTCTGTCTCAGTGTGCCGGCCGGCGCGTTCGCCGAGCTTCGCACCTACGACGTGGACGCGAAGTACCGGCAGGAGGTCTATGAGGCGTTGGCCGGAATACTGGAGACGCCGCCGAATCTGAAAGGTCAAGTCGAGCGTTTGCCGACCGGCCAGCTCCTGATCGAAGCGGCCCCGGAAACGCACAAGCAGATCGAAGCCGTCCTCAACGAGGTCGCGGCGCGGCAGGCAAGCGCGGCGCCGCAGGTCACGCTGCGCTACTGGGCCGTGCTCGGCAGCCCGAACGAGGAAGACGCCGCCGGCGTGCCCACGATCCTGCGCGATGCCCTCGACGAGATCGAGGCCACCCATGGCGCACTCGGCTTCCGCGTCCTCGCCAACGCGACGTTGATGACCGAATCCGGACAGTATGGCGAGCTCGAAGGTTATCCGCTAACCGTCAGGCAGCAAACGTACGCCCAAGGTACAGCATTGAATGCACAGATAGACATCGAGTTTGCCTATAGGGGCCACTTCGGTAACGGCGAGGCGCCCCCCAGCGGATTTCAAGCGACGCAACCCCAGAGCCAAGATATCGAGCTGACGACGACTCTCGAGGCCGGCGACATCGTCGTGCTGGCCGAGAACACAATTGACGGCAGCGAGCTGGATGGCACGATGTTCTACATCGTTCATTGGCCCGGGGATCGATAGCCTGCCAAGGCTCGAGCCTCGGAACCTTCAGGCATGCCGAGCCTCGACAAGGGAGATTGGGTCGACTGCTACCGGGCATGGGAGAAGCCGCTGTACAACGTCGTCTACCGCATCGTCTGGGACGCGGCCGAAAGCCAGGACATCGTCCAGGACGCGTTCCTGCGCTGCTGGCAGAAGCGAGACCGGATCCGCCGCGACGGCTTCAAGGCCCTGATCTTCAAGACGGCGCTGAACCTCGCGCGCAGCCGGCGCCGGCGCGGCAAGCTCTGGCGGTTCGTCGGCCTGAAGGCGGTCGATGTCGACCTCAGCACCGATGCCGGTCACGGCTCCCTGGTCCCGAAGGCGCTGCGAGCCGCCATCGACAGGTTGCCGCAGCACTTGAAGGACGCACTGCTGTTAACCGAAATGGCTGGTATGACGTATGCCGAGATCGCTGCGGCGCTCGGTATCAAGGAAGGAACCGTTGGGTCGCGCCGGACGCGAGCCCTCGAGATCCTGCGCCGCCGACTCGATCCGGAGGAACCGCGATGAGCGCTGATCGGAAAACCTGGTTTCGCGAGCTGGAACCGCCGCCGGGCGGCGCCGAGCGGCTGCGGCTGCGCCTGGAGAAAGCGGGCGCTCCGGCCGCCATGCTCCCCGCGCGGATCGCTATCGTCGGCGCCTGTGCGGGTGTGCTGGCACTTGCGATCGCATTATTCGCAGGACTTCGCAACGATGAAGGCGCCGATCGCCGGGCGGTAGCCGACGTTTACCAGGCAGCGCCGTTCGACCGGCTACTCGGACGCCCGATGAAGCGCACCGATCTCATGGTCACCCTGAACGCACAGCCGGTACCGGTCTCTCCGGTTGATAGCTCGAACCGGAAGATCCGCATCTACCGTATCGACTGACCAGCCCCGGGAAGCTCTGCACAAGCCGTGGATCAGGCTTTATGTGTGGTATCATGACCAAAAGCATTCCGATAGCTGGGGGTAGACAGCTCATGAGAAGAATCCATTCCGCCGTCTCGGCACTTGCAATGTCAGTTGCGGTTTCAGCGACCGGTCACGCCGAGAGCTATGACTACCAGGTTGAAATCCTGTACGACGCCAGTCGTTATTCGGACCAAACCCGCTTCTCAGATCCCTTCCTCCTGTCGATGGAATCGGCCACGTCTGAGTCGGATGATGATCGCATCGGCTTCGCTGGTACCTGGTTCTTCGATGGTGTAGCAGCATCTACCGGCCCGGAAAGCCGAGCGGCGTTTATCAGTCGCGCCTCTGGCGTATCGTTCACCTACACGCGGGGTAACGGCGATTCCGCCTACACCGTGAACTTTAGTGACCCGGCTGCTCCGCCTTCCATGGGTAGCAGCGAGCAAACCACGAACAGCATCTCTACCGATCTGCGCTGGGTCTGGCCCGAAAGCGGCTGGTATGGCCTCGCGGGTTTGTCCAGAGTGGATTCGGAGAGTAACAGCGAATTTGGATCGACGGATCTTACCGTTGACGCACTCAGCCTGGGTATTGGCAGGTACATCGGCGCTCAAACCGCGCTCGAGCTCAGCGTTGCGCGCTCGGATACGTCGGATTCCGCTATCGGGATCGGGGGAAACTCGACGTCTGCCACCGAGACATCGGTCGGTTTCCTGCACATCGGTAGCCTGGGAGGAACGTGGCAGTACGGTACGGATATCGTCCTGTCGACAACCGACAGAGGACTTTCCGACGGATCTTATAGCGCGCGCCTTTCGTTATATCCGTCACGACCGCTCGCATTCGGTATCGAGCTCGATGGAGCATTGGAAGACTCTGGCGACGCATCCGCAGGTTACGGATTATTCGCGAGTTGGTTTCCACGTGAAAGGATGGAGCTCGAGGCACGTTACGGCTGGATAGATTACGACATATCGAGCAGCAGTGATCTGGACCAGTACACCTTCGGCATCGGCGTGAATTTCAGGTTCTGAATCAAAGCGAACGCGCGTCAATCGCGGGCTCTCGGCACACTAGGCCAGCTCGCGTTCGAACAACGCGAGCAGCCGGCTCCAGGCGCGTTCGGCCTGCTCCTCGTTGTAGACGGAGGAATCCGGCGGGCACCAGCCGTGCTGTGTGCCCTCGTAGACCTCGATCTCCGCTTCCACGTCCGCGGCATCGAAAGCCTCGCGCAACCGTGTTTTCGCTTCGGGGTCGCGCGCATCGTCGTTTTCGGCGATCGCAATCAGCAGGCCGGCCTTGATCTTCGGCGCCAGCAAGTGCGGGCTGTCGGCTTCGACCGTCGCGAGCCCGCCGCCATGGAACGAAGCGCCCGCGCCGATGCGATCCGGAATGGCCGCGGCGAGCCGCAAGACATAGGAGCCCGTCATGCAATAACCCGTCGTGCCGATCTTGCGGGACGTATCGACCGCAGGCTGGCTGTCCAGGAACTGCACGAGCGCCCGGCCATCGGATACGCAGGTCTCGGGCGACAGCGTTTCGGCGTGCGGCATCAGCAGCTCGCGAATGCCGGGATCGCGGAAGGTCTTGCCCTCGGGAATGACCTGGCCTTTCGCGGTCCGGTAGTACGGATTGACGACCAGCACGGAGTAACCGGAGCCCGCGAGACGCTTGCCCATGGCGCGAAACGCGGGGCGCATGCCGACGATATCCGGCCAGACGATGACTCCTGGGTATTTGCCATCCGCCGGATGCGCGAAGTAGCAGTCCGCCTCCCCGTCCGGCGTTGCGGCCAGGACCTCCTGCTCGACGATCTCTGCGGCGTCGGCTGTCCGCACCAGCAGCGCGGCGATTGTGGCGCCGGCCGCCTGCCGGTTGAAGTTCCTCCGCGTCAGGCCCTTGCGGGCCAGGTACTCTTCGGCGTCCCTGTGAGTCAGTTCGTCACACATCGCTGTCTCCGCGGTTCAATGGGACGGCGCGGCGAGCCTACTGGGCCGCGTAT
>JBOIDB010000072.1:0-73815 GCA_050740235.1 Gammaproteobacteria bacterium | reverse complement strand
TGCCTGATTTCCGTCTGGAAATCAGGCATGTCCCCATTTTTTACTCAGTGCGCCTCGTCCCAGTTCGCCCCGGTACCCGAGTCCACCCTGAGCGGCACGCTGAGCTGCGCCGCGCCGCACATGATGCGCTCGATCTCGGCGGCGACCTCGGCTGCCGCGGAGCGCTCGACCTCGAGCACCAGCTCGTCGTGCACCTGCATGACCAGGCGGGCCGGCGCCCCGCTTTCCCGAAGCCAGCGGTCGACGCCGATCATCGCCCGCTTGATGATGTCCGCCGCCGTGCCCTGCATGGGCGCGTTGATGGCGCTGCGCTCCGCGTATTGCCGGCGCTGGGCGTTGCGTGAGTTGATCTCGGTGAGATAGAGCCGCCGGCCGTACACGGTTTCGACGAAGCCCTGATCTCGCGCTGCCCGGCGCGTGCGATCCATGAACGCCTGGACGCCCGGATAGCGCTCGAAATACAGATCGACGTACGCCTGCGCCTCGTTGCGGTCGATACCGAGCTGGCGCGCGAGTCCGAAGGCCGACATGCCGTACATGAGGCCGAAATTGATGGCCTTCGCCTTGCGGCGGTGATCCGGCAGCACCCCGTCGAGCGACACGCGGAACACCTCGGCGGCGGTCGCGCGGTGGATGTCGATGTCCTTTGTGAACGCGGCCAGCAGGCCTTCGTCGCCGGACAGGTGCGCCATGATTCTGAGCTCGATCTGCGAGTAGTCGGCCGCGAGCAGGACATTGCCGTCCGGCGCGACGAACGCCTGCCGGATGCGGCGGCCCTCCGGCGTGCGGATCGGGATGTTCTGCAGATTGGGATCGGAGGAGGACAGGCGGCCGGTCGCGGCCACGGCCTGATGGTAGGAGGTATGCACGCGACCGGTGCGCACGTTCACCTCCAGCGGCAGCTTGTCAGTGTACGTGGACTTGAGTTTGCTCAGCGCGCGGTACTCGAGCACGAGCTGCGGCAGCGGGTAGGTGAGAGCCAGCTCCTGCAGCACGTCCTCCGCCGTCGACGGCTGGCCGCCCGGCGTCTTGCGCAGCACCGGCAGGCAGAGGCGCTCGAAGAAGATTTCCTGCAGCTGTTTCGGCGAGCCGATCGTGAACGGCGCGCCGGCTTCCCGGTAGGCCGCCTCCTCTATGCCGCGCATCTTTTCGGCCAGCTCGCGGCTCTGCTCGCGCAGCATCGGCGCATCGATCAGCACGCCCGTGTATTCCATGCGCTGCAGCACCGGCATGAGGGGCAGCTCGATGGTCTCGTACACGCGGTGCAAGCCCTCGGCGGCTTCGACGTCCGGCCAGAGCCGCTCGTGCAGGCGCAGCGTGACGTCGGCATCTTCCGCGGCATACGGTGCCGCATCCTCGACGCGGACCTGGCTCAACGGGATCTGCTTCGAGCCCCTCCCGGCGATTTCCTCGTAGCTGACGGTCTTGAGGCCGAGGTATTTGAGCGCCAGGGAATCTATGTCGTGGCGCGAGCCGGTGCTGTTCAGCACGTAGGATTCCAGCATCGTGTCGTAGGTCATGCCGGCCAGCTCGATGCCGTGATTGCGGAGCACGTGCGCGTCGTGCTTGAGGTGATGCCCGACCTTGCGATGGGCCGGGCTTTCGAGCAGCGGGCGCAGTGCCGCAAGCGCCTCGTCGCGATGGAGCTGGCGCGGCGCGTCGGCGTAATCGTGGGCCATCGGCACGTAGGCGGCGATACCGGGCGCGACGGCGAACGAGACGCCGATGATCTCGGCCTCGCGATAGCGCAGGCTCGTCGTTTTGGTGTTGAGGGCGAACAGATCTGCTTCGCGGAGGCGCTCGGTCCACTCCTCGAGGGCCTCGCGCGTGAATATCGCCTCGTAGTGCAGCGGCGCGGCCGGCCGCGCATCCGCAGGGGCGGCGGCAACGGTTCCCTCTGGCAGCTGGCGCAGCAGACTGGCGAGTTCGAGGGTCGCGTACATCTCGCGCAGGGCGTCGTAGTCGGGCGCTGCCCGTTTCAGATCGGAGGCTTTCAGGTCGAGCTCGAGGTCGCAACGAATTTCGGTCAGGCGCCGCGACAATTCGAGCCGATCGACGTGCTCGCGCAGGCTTTCGCCGACCTTGCCCGGTATCTCGGCCGCATGCGCAACGAGGTGCACGAGCGTGCCGTATTGTGCGAGCCACTTTGCCGCGGTCTTCGGGCCGACCCTGGGCACGCCCGGAATGTTGTCGGAGGTATCCCCGATCAAAGCGATGTAGTCGGCAATCTGCGCCGGAGTCACGCCGAACTTGGCGAGCACTCCGGCCGGGTCGAGCACCGTGCCGCTCATCGTGTTGACCAGGGTGACGTGCTGGTCGACGAGCTGCGCCATGTCCTTGTCGCCGGTCGAGATGAGCGTGTCGAGAGATGCCTCGGTGGCTTGGCGGGCCAGGGTGCCGATCACGTCATCGGCCTCCACGCCGGGGACCCGCAGCAACGGCAGGCCGAGCGCGCGGACCGCCTCCAGCAGCGGCTCCAGCTGCGAGCGCAGCTCGTCGGCCATAGGCGGGCGGGTGAGCTTGTAATCCGCGAACATTTCGTCGCGAAAGGTCTTGCCGGCGGCGTCGAAGACGACCGCCATGCGCTCGGGCTGATGCTCGTTGATCAGCTTGTTGAGCATGTTGAGCACGCCGAGCACGGCACCGGTCGGCTGGCCGCGCGAGGTGCTGAGCGGCGGCAATGCGTGGAAGGCCCGAAACAGGTACGAGGAGCCGTCGACGAGAATCAGTCGAGGATCGCTGGGCATGGGCGTGACGGCGGCGCTCAGCCGCCTTCAGATACGTCTTCGAGGTCTTCGGCGATCGGAGCCTCCGACCGGCCTTCTTCATCGGGCAGGACCAGCGAACCTTTCTGGCCGCAGGCGACGAGCGCGGCAATGAGCATCAGCAGTGCGAGACGCTTATGCGGGAGCATGGGAGGAGTATAACGAGAAAACCGCTTCCTCCTCCCGGCGCGAAACGCCGCGGCAGAGCGAATTTTTTTCACGTGCCTGTCAGGGGAAGGGGCGAGACTAGGCATCGACGGGCAGCACTGCCATCGTCAGTCGCGCGACGCACACCAGCCGGCCGCGCGCTTCGACGATGCGGATCTCCCAGACCTGGGATCGGCGGCCGAGATGAACGGGCTCGGCGCGGCCCGTCACGATGCCGTCGCGCACCGCGCGGATGTGGTTGGCGTAAATGTTCTGCCCTACGCAATAGTACGCACCCTGGTCGATGACCAGCGAAGCGGCGGTGCTGCCGAGCGTTTCGGCCAGCACGACCGAGGCGCCGCCGTGCAGGATGCCGGCCGGCTGGGTGGTGCGTGCGTCGACGGGCATCGTTCCGGTGAGATACGTCTCGCCGATGTCCGTGTAGCGAATGCCCACGTGACCGAGCAGGCAGCCGGCCGTGCGGCGGTTCAGATCGTCCAGTGTGGCCTGGGTGTGCCAGATGCTCATCGTGCGTGCCCGATCCCGAAGGTAGCGGCAGTCTATCAGCCGTTTCTGTAACGCGGCATCACCGAGTTCCGGGCCAGCAAACCGAAAATCTTCCGACGCTCCGGGAATGTCCCCGTTTCCGCGACCCGGTACACTGCGCCGATGTCCGAACAGCTGTCTACGGTCGAGGTCGAGACGGGCCACGCGCCTGCGACGAGCATCATCTGGCTGCACGGGCTCGGCGCGGACGGTCACGATTTCGAGCCGATCGTCCCGCAGCTCGCAGGCGCGATTGCCGGTCCGGCGCGGTTCGTGTTGCCGCATGCGCCCATGCGTCCCGTCACGATCAACGGCGGCATGGTCATGCGGGCCTGGTTCGATATCTTCGGCATCGACCGCCGGATCCGCCAGGACGAGGCCGGCATTCGCACGAGCGCGGAGTCCGCCGCGGCATTGATCCGGCGCGAGAACGAGCGCGGCATTCCGTCCGAGCGCATCGTGCTGGCTGGCTTCTCGCAGGGCGGAGCCGTCGCGCTGCACGCGGGCCTGCGCAATCCCGAGCGCCTGGCCGGCATCATCGGCCTGTCGACGGCGCTGCCGGTCGGCCATTCGGTCGCAGCAGAGGCCTCGGAAGCCAACGCGCGCACGCCGATCCTGCTCGCGCACGGGAAACTCGATCCGGTGCTGCCGTTCGCCTTGGGCACGGCGTCGCGCGATGCCCTGCGGGCGCTCGGCTACGACGTGACCTGGCACGAATACGATATGCCGCATGCCGTGTGCCCGCAGGAGATCGCGGATATTTCCCGCTGGCTGGCGCGCGTTCTCAGCTGATTCGTAAGAGAGCTCCGGATCGACCGGTTCGGTTTGAGTCGCTCCCCGATACTCGCCTGGTCAAAACAAACCGGTCGATCCGAAGCCCGCCCGTAGCCAGCGTGTTGCCTCCTCGCTAACGCTCGATCGTGTACAGGAGATCGCCGCCGCTCTGCACGCTCGAGGATTCCGTCACTAACCGCCATTTGCTGCTCAGCGCGTAGCGGAGCTTCAGCGTCGTGACCGGCTCCAGCAGACCGACGCCGTAGCTCACGTACAGCTTCGGCGAGAGATATTTGCCGAGCACCAGCGCGGCCTGCTCGTTGGTCTGTCCGGGCTCGGTCTCGATGCCTATCTCGTCGACGCCGAGCTTGCTGCCGAATTGCTCGGTCAGGAAATTTCCGCCCTTGATGCCGAGCGCCAGCGCGGCACGGGCCAGCGCCGAGTTTTCGGATGCCGGGCCGCCTTCGAGCGGCCGGCCGAGCACCAGATACGACAATTGCTCGGACTCGCTCATGGGCGGCTCCGAGAACACCGAGAACTCGGGTTGCCTCAGTGTGCCTCGCACCTCGACGCCCACCAGAATGTCTTCCGCTGGCCTCCGCACGGCCCGAACGTTGATGCCGGGCCGGTCGATCGGACCGCCGACGAACAGCACGCGGCCACGCTGGATTTCCAGATTCTGGCCGTATGCCTGGTAGCTGCCTTCCTCGACGCTGATTTCGCCGTTGGCCGTGGTCGGCTCGCCCGGCTGCTCGATGACCGTCAAATCGCCGGCAAGGTCCGCGGTCAGGCCGAAGCCTTCGAAAGTCACCTCTTCCCCGAGCGCGACCTTCACCTTGGCCGATACCTGCATACCTCCGGGCGCCGCTGTCTCCTGCTCGCCGGGCTGCACGATGATCTGATCGTCCGATACGCCGACCGCCGACGCGGGCGCCTCCGTGAGCTCGATTCGCGCGACGGGCACGTGCACGATGCCGGTCACGTCCAGTCGATCGCCGGCGAGCTCGACGACCAGATCGGGCGATACGCGCACGCGCGCCTCGGGCGTGTTGAACGCGCGGAAGTTCTCGCCGGTGACAGCGAGCCTGCCGCGCGGCCCCGTCTCGCTCGTTCCTACCCGTCCGTCGATATTCAGCGTGCCCTCGCCCGAGCTTGCGCTGGCTTCGACCTCGAGCTCGCCCGTTCCTCGCCCGCGCACCGCCGCCTGCACGTTGCGCAGACGGACCCGCGGCCGCGACAGCATGGCGGTGCCTTCCAGCAGCTCGAGACTGCCGTCGAGCGCCGGCGCGGCGATGGAGCCCGAGACGCTCAAGTCGCCTTGCAGCCGGCCCGAGAGGTCGTCGACCTGGGGCACGAGCCCGGTGAGAAAGGCGATGTCGGGCAGATCGGCCAGCAGCCGCCCCTCCAGCGGCCGTTCGGTCAGCGGGCCGGCTCCCGGCGCGACGGCCGCTTCGGCCTCGAGGCCGCCCTGCGATTCGAGCGGCAGGTGGAGCGCGAGCTGCATGCCGTCGGCGTCGTTCAGGTCGAGCGTGATGTCGCCGGCGGCAAACGCGAGCAGCTCCTGCATCTCGCCGGTCTCGTCCTTCGTCATCAGTCGAATCGGCGTCGTGTCGAGATCCACGCTGGCAACGGGACTGCCGGCCGGTTCGCCACCCATTTCGAAGCTGCCGGTGCCGCCGAGCGCGCCTTCGATGCGAACGGCGGGCGGCAGAAACGTATTCGCCAGCGCTAGCGGCAAATCGCGCAGCTCGAAAGCGGCGGCCAGTTGCGCGGGCGTGCGCTCGCCCTCGACGCAGAGCAGGGCTTCGCCGCTTTCGAGGCAAAGGGTTTCGAGGCGGGCAGCTTGCGCCGACAATCGACCCGATGCGGGTGACCGCAGCGACCACGGCGACAGATCCGGGTGCGCGTAGTCGAGCCGGTCGATGACGAACGCCCACACGAGCTCGGAATCGAGGTCCCCGGCGACGCCGAGATCGAGCCGGCCGGCACTCGTTCTCGCCTCGAGCGAGAGCACATGGTCGGCCCTCGTTCCGCTGCCGTTCAAGGCAAGGGTTTCGATATCGATGCCGGCGATCTTTCCATCGCGCAAGCGGAGATCGAGATCCGAACGCGCGTCGCCACTGACATCGACATCCGCATCGAGCGTCAGCGACGCCACCTCGTAGTCGGCATAACTGAGATCGGAGGCGGAGACATCGGCCATGATGGCCGGCTGGGCCATGGCGCCGGACACGGTGCCGCTGCCCCGCAGCTTGCCGCCCGCCGCCGGCAGCAAAGTGCCCAGATCGTCGCTCGCGACGGACCAGTCGAGCGCCAGCTCGCTGCCGACGCGGCCGTCCGCTTCGATCTCGGTCGAGCCGGAGCGCAGCGTGAATGCCGTCAGGTTCAGTATGTCGTTCGAGAAATGGCCTCGCGCGTCCAGCGCGACGGGCTGGCCGCGCAAACGCCCCTCGGCGCTCAATACCTGAACGCGCGCTTCGGGCCCGGTGTCCGGAATGCGGCCCTCGCCCCGCACGGCGAGATCGATGCTGCCGGGCCAGCCGTCCAGCAGCCCGCCGGGATCGAGGCCGCGACCGCGCAGATCGACGTTGCCTGCGAGCACCGGCGCCCAGGCGATGTTCGCCTTGCCGTTCAACGTGCCGCCGAGCGTGGCGATGTCGATGTCGCTCGCCGCGAAACGCTCGGTATCGCCGTTGCCGGTAACCCTCACACGACCGCCGGTCTGATTCGGCACGCTTAGCTCGGCATCGAGCCGTGCCCGGTAGTCGTCCAGCGTGCCCGCGACGTTGAGGCGGCCGCTTTCGCTCGCCACTTGCGGCGCGCCATGCAGCGGCCATTGCAGCCCCGTCCACTGCGCATCGACGTCTACCGTCGGCGCAGCCGCGGCCAGGTCCACGCGCCCCGCCGCTTCCAGATGCGCGGCTTGGCCGGGGATGTCGACGGAAAGCCGGTCGATGGCGATGCGGTCGGGAGACAACTCGCCTGCGAACGCGGCACTCAATGCGCCGATGGTCGGTTCGACGCCGTGCGCGGACAACTCGAGACGCACCGCCGAAAGATTGCCGGCGGCCTGGATTTGCGCGCTCGCGGTCGCAGCCGGCAATGCGTCGCCGATGCGCGCGAGCTCGGCCCGCTCGACGTCGATCGAGGCCTGGAAGCTCAAGTCCTTCACGACATCGCGCAAATCGGCTTCGGCCCGCAGGTTGTACGGGGCCGCCAGGCTTTGCTCGAGCTCGAGATCGGCGAGGCTGCCAGCGAGCCGCGTGTTGCCCGCGAGCGGCGCATAGCCGGGCGGCCGCAGGGTGAAGGTCAAGTCCGCCATGAGCGGATAGTCGCCGCGCGGCGTTATTTCGGCCGTCGCCTGAACGTCGGCGAGCGGCGCCGCGATTTGCAGACCGGCGACTTCCAGCGCGCGATCCGTCCACTGCGCTTCGAGCTGCAACGTGTCGACGATCAGCGGCTCGCCTTCGGGCGCGGCGTGGATCGAAATGTCGCGCACGCGCGCATCCGCGACGAGAATGTCTACCGGTAAATCGACGTGCTCCGGCAACGCGAACGGCTCTTTCGGTTCCGGTTGCGGTGGTGTCTCGTGAATCGTGAATCGCAAGCCGTCGGCATACAGACGGTCGACCACGACCTTCGAGCCGAGCAGCGCCGAGAGCCGCCATTCGAGCTCGAGCCGCTCGAGCGTGATCGTGAAACCTTTCGTTTCGAACCGCAGGTCGCGCGCGATGAGTGGGCCCGACGCTTCGCCCTGCACGGCGCCGATCTCGATGCCGGCCGGCAGATACGGGGCAGCGCGCGCCAATGCGAACCGCAGTCCCGATTCGGTGCCGAGCAGCCAGGCGGCCGCGAGGACCGTGATCAGCAGCAGCACGGCCAGCGCAAGCCCGGCGACGAGCAGCCCGCGGCGGATCGAAGCAGCGCTCACAGGTCCGGCCCCAGGCTGATGTGAAGCCGAAAATCGGTATCCGGATCGTCGAGCGGATGCGCCACGTCGAGGCGGATCATGCCGACCGGCGAACGGTAGCGCAGGCCGAGGCCGACGCTGTTGAGTAAATCGGCGTCGGGCGTGCTGGCCGCGTTACCGGAGTCGAAGAAAGCCGCGAGGCCGAAATTGCCCTTGACCAGGTAATCGACCTCGACGCTGCCCGCTGCCATGTACTGGCCGCCAACGTCGTTGCCGGCGTCATCCTGCGGCGAAAGCTCCTGGTACCCGTAACCGCGTACGGTCCGGTCTCCGCCGGTGAAGAAGCGTTGCGACGGCGGCAGGGACCTGAAGAAGTTGGCGGCGCGCGTGGCGCCCGCCTCGCCGCGCAGAAGCAGCCTGCCGCGTTCGCCAAGCGGGAGCACAGCGCGTGCGCCGAGCGTGCTCTGGACGAACGTCGTCTCGGACAGCGGATTCTCCACGCTCCCGTGCAGGTCGAACGACACGCTGAGGCCGCGGCGTGGAAACAGCGGATCGTCGGCCCGCTGCCAGGTGATGTTGATGCCCGGGTACAGCAGGCTCGCGCTGTCGCCGGGCTGACCGCCGAACATGTAATTCTCGCGGTCGAAGCGAAGATACAGGCGGCGGCGAAGGCCGCGCCAGTTCTCCTCCCGGGTCGCACCGACGCTAAACAGGTCGGAGTCGGCATCGCCGATCTCGACCTGCTGCAGGCTGGAGAAGTACGTCATGCGGTCGGTCACGACATTCTCGATCGGCACGTGATATTGCGCGGTAAAAGCGTTGCGGATTTCCGAGAGCTGCACATCCAGGCGAAACTGATGCCCGCGCCGGTTGATGCGACGAAACTCCGTGCCGAAACTGACGCGCGCGCCGGTGTCGGTGCCGTAGCCGACGCCGAACGTGTAGTGCTGTGGCTTGCGCGGCTCGGTGCGGATCGTGACGGGCACGCGGAAGTCGGCCGCCTCGTCGCGATGCGCCTGGACGTCCACGGCGCTGAAGTAGTCGCTGCTGCTCAGGTCGAGCTGCAGATCGATCAGCCGGTCGGTATCGAACGGCTCGCCGGGCTCGATGTCGTTGTAGCGCTCGACGAAGTCCTGGTTGAGGATGTCCTGCTCGATGCGGATGTCGCCGAAGTAATAGCGCCGGCCGCTCTCGAGCACGAGAAAGATGCGGGCGCGCCGACGGTCGGGCTCGACGAGCATCTCGCTGCGCCGCCAGGCGGCGTCGAGATAGCCCGCGGAATACACGGCCTCGAGCAAGCCATTCTTGACGCGCTCGTAAGCCGGGTGACTCAAAACGTCGCCGGGCTCGATATCTGCGTCGGCGAGCAGGGATTTTACGTCCGGCAGGTCTCGCGCTTCGCCCTCCACCCGGATTTCGACTTGCGCGAGCCGCGTCGGTGCGCCCGGATCCACGGCGTATGTGGCCCGCCACGAGCCGTCGCCGCCTTCCAAGTTCGTTTCGATGGCCGGCGAGTAGTAGCCGAAGGGCTGCAGCGCCTTGCGTATTTCCTCGGGCGCCCGCCGATGCAGGCGGCGTATCGCCGCTTCGTTGAGCGGCGCCGCCTCCTCGTCTTCCTCGTCCTGCGGCTCGCTACGCTCGACGATACTGAGGAACGCGCGCACGTTCTCCTCGAGCTCCGTCTCGAGGCCCTCGACCTGCACGTCGACGGTATCGGCGGCGCGGACGCCGCTGTAGACGAGAAGGCCGGCCAGCATGATTATCCGAGGCAGAACTGAACGCACTCAACGTCCTCGCGAACTTCGGCCCGACGCGGGCGTGCGATTCACGCCGGCGCAAATGACAGTCTCATCGGGCCGTTCGGAGCGGCCGCGCAGACGGCGGCGCAGCACGCGGCGGGACGCCGAAACTTTCAGCCGGGCTCGGGCGGCGAAAACCGGACCCGGGGTGAGATGCTCCGGATAGCGGCGGGTTCCAGGACGCGCGACAGAAACTCGTGTTCGGCCTCCAGCGCGCGGCGGATCGCGTCCGCCCCGCGAAACCCATGGCCCTCTCCGTCGAAAGTCAGGCAGGCAACATCCGTGCCGGCCGCCTGCATGGCGGCCACCATACGGGCGGTCTGCTCCGGCGGCACGACCTTGTCGGCCGACCCCTGGAAGAAGATGACCGGACAGCGGATGCGGTCCGCGTGCGCCAGCGGCGATCGTTCCACGAGGAGCCGTTCGCGCTCGGCGCCGAACAGCCAGCGATCGTAATGCGCTTCGAACTTGTGTGTCGCCGCAAACAGCGTCGCCGGGTCGGCGACGCCGTAATAGCTCGCGCCCGCGCTGAAGGCATCCGTGAAAGCGAGCGCGCAGAGCACCGTGTATCCACCGGCGCTGTTGCCGCTGATGGTCGCACGCCGCGCATCGGCAAGACCCTCGTCGGCCAGAAAACGCACGCCGGATGCGCAATCTTCGACATCGGCCTCGCCCCAGCGGCCGTAAAGCTGTTCGCGATAATCGCGTCCGTATCCCGTGCTGCCGCGGTAATCGACATCGAGCAGCGCCCAGCCGCGGCTCGTCCAGTACTGCACGCGCGGATCCAGCGCAGTCGAGGCCGCGCCGGTCGGACCGCCGTGACACTTGACGCGCAACGGCGGGCGCTCCCCCCATGGGGCGACATGAGCCGGGTTGCGCGGCGGATAGTAGAAGCCGTGCGCAGTCGCGCCTTCGCCCGTGTCGAACTCGATCGGCAGCGGCTCGGATACGGCGGCGGAATCGACCGCTGCAGGCTGGACCGCACGCACCGTCGAATATCCGCCGGTCGCGGTGTCGAGCCGGACGATGCCGAGAGCGCGGTCGGGCGTTCCGGCTTGCAGCACGGCGAACCTTCCGGCTACCGAAAGATGCTCGATGTCGGTGTACGGCAAGTTCAACGTATCGACGCGCCCGCTGTCGAGGCTGACGCGAATCACGCTCCATCGCCCGTCGCGTACGCGGGCGCAAAGCGCCGCGCGCGCGTCGATGAAACCGTAAGTCGACATGCCGAACTGCCACTGCGGCAGGCCGAGCTCGGCCGGCTCGCGTACGATCTGTTGCGCGGAATGGCCGTCCCAGCGCCAGAGATTCCACCAGCCGGATGCGTCGGACATGAAGCAGAGCGAGCCGTCCGGCGCGAACTCCGGCTGAAATATCGACGTCCGGGCACCGGCCGGAATCTGCCGCCGCGACTCGGCCCGACCATCGACGCTGAGCGACGCGATCCAGAGCTGCGTCCCGGTCCAGGGCAAGTGCGGATGGTCCCAGGCGAGCCAGGCGAGACGCCGGCCATCCGGCGAGAGCCGCGGTGAGGCGTAGAAATCGTGCCCTTCGGCGAGCACATCGACAGTGCTGCGAGTCGAATCGATGGCGACCAGGGCGTTTTCCGGTTCCGCGCCGGCGCCGTGCCGTTCGCGAATCGCGAGCAGACGCCGCCGGTGAGGGTCGGGGCGCAGATCGGCCCAGCGGGCATCCGTTGATTCCGTCACGCGAACCGGAGCGCCCGATGCACCGAGGTGGTAAACCTGTTGATCCTCGTCGTTGACGAACCAGATGCTGTCGCCGAGCACGGCATAGGCTCCACCGCCGTATTCGTTGGCGCGGCTGCGAACGCTCATCGGGAGAGGTGTCAGATCCTCGGCGGCGGAGGCGTCGCGCTGGCGCATCAGCACACTGCGTCCTCCCTCCGCGGGCCGGGTTTCGATCCAGAATGCGGTAGTGCCGCCCATGGACGGCTGGGCGAAGCGCAGCGCCTCGCTCGCCACCGACTCGCTCGTGATCGGCGATGTCCAGCGCCCGTACGGCGTCTTTGCCGCGGTCATTGCGGTACGCCGCTGCGGAACTCGAACTCGCTCGCGCCGATCGATTCACCGTCCGGTCCGAATCGGCGTTCCTTGAAACGCACCGAGTCTGCTCGATCCACCAGCACCACGGTGCTCGAGCGCGTACCGTAGCTCGGACTGACGACGAAGGGCGCGGAGAGCAGACGTTCGAGCGCCGGATCGAGGCCCGTATCGGGCCGGTCGCCATCGGCAGCAGGCTGCCGATCCGCCAGCATCCCGAGCAGCGTGTCGGGCTCGGGCTCGCCGGATGCCAGCAGATCCTCGAAACGCCGGCGCGTGCGCTCGAGCTTCGGCCAAGGCGTATTCAGCCGCTCATTGCTGAGGCCATGAACGCCGCGGTCGAGCGGGCTCAAGGACGGCGCGCGATTGGAAAAATAATGCAGCCCGTCCCGGTCGCCGAGAATCAGGCTGTACCCGGCATAGAGGTGCGCGTTCACGGCGAGCGCAGCGCCGAACTCGGCCGGTGTCGCCCGGCTGCCGGCGAAATCCGCCACCAGCGCGCCGCGCGAGCGCGCTGCGGGTCCGGCATCGGTGAGCTCGCGGTAATTCGTGACGACGCCAAAGCGGCCGCCGCGGGACACGGCAAGCCACGTCCCGCCGGCTTCGAGATCGCGGCCGCCAAGCACGTCCGGCTGATCGCGCCACCAGCCGGCCGGATCCGTCGGGCGCGAATGATACTCGTCGCGATTGCCGGCGAAGACGAGCCGGTAGCGCGGATGTGCGTCGAGGGCGAATACGAGCAGACACATGGCCTCCCTCCATTCAGTTTTTTGCATCCGCCGCAGGCCGCTTATTCTCATCTGTCCCGATTCGCCGCCCGATACCGGCTCGGTCGGAACAGATGAGGATAAGCGGCTGCCACCGAGGCGTCGCGGATTGCCCCCACTCCCTCGACCAAGCGAGTATCGGGGAGCGACTCGAGGGAAGTAGGACAATACGGCCTCGCGACCGCCGCACCGGCAATACTTATGACGAGAGCCAATCCTCGACCAGGCGAAACGAGATCGAGACTTTGGGCGGGAAGCCCGCCCGGCCCGCGGCGATTTCCTCGCGGGTGAACCAGCGCGCGTCCTCGAGCTCGCGGTCGTGAAGCTCGATGGCCGTGCTGGCAGGACGCGCCGAGAAGCCGAGCATCAACGATGCCGGAAAAGGCCACGGTTGCGATGAATGATATTGCACGTCGCGCACTTCGACGCCGGTCTCTTCGTGAACTTCACGCGTGACCGCATCCTCGAGGCTTTCACCGGGCTCGACGAAGCCGGCGATCGTCGAGTAGCGGCCGGCCGGCCAGCCGGCCTGGCGTCCGAGCAGGCAGCGCTCCTCGTCCGCGACCAGCACGATGATCGCAGGGTCGAGGCGCGGAAACTGCTGTGTGCCGCATTGCTCATCCGAGCAGACCAGCACGTGGCCGGCTTCGGTGATGGCGATCGGCGCGCCGCAGCGCCCGCAGTGCCGGTGATTCCGGTGCCAAAGCACCATGGCGCGCGCATAAGCGAGCAGCGTGGCGTCGGCGGTTTCGAGCAGCGCGCCGACCCGATGCAGATCCTGAAACTCGCCACCGAGGTCGGCTGCGGGTGCTGCGTCGGCGGTCAGAGCGCAGGCAAAACAGTCGTGCCCGCCGAATCGGCCGAGATAGATCGGCGAGCCCGCCTGCAGGCCGGCTCGCGCAATCTGATCGTGATCGAGAAGGACCGGGCGAGGCGGCTCGCCGTTCTTTACGAGGCTCAGCTTGTCCTGTACCGGCACGAAGCGCGTGCGTGAGGAGACCAGCGCGCGCTCGATCCACGCCGAATCCCGTCGCCGGTGCGCGACGCGGTCGACGTGCAGGCCGGAAAATACGTTCGGCAGGGGCGGGGCTTTCCGGGAAATTGGGGACATTCCTGATTTTCGGGATCGTTCGACAGCCGAGGTGCTGGTTTCGCTCAGAAAATCAGGAATGTCCCCATTTCCCCTGAATTATATCGCGACGGGCGGCCGGGCCGCGGACTTGATGCGGCAGCACGGGCAGATATGCGGATCGAGCGCGAGCGCATCCTGCACGTAGACATTCTCGCAGCGCCCGCAGCTCGACAGATACAGCTCGTGCGGCCGCGTGATCGCGCCGAGCAGGTTCCAGGCCCACTCGAATGAGAGCCGGGGCGGGCTGTGCAAGCGCGCGTAGGTCTCATAGGCGCGGCAGAAGCGTAGCCCGGTTTCGAGCCCGCGGTCGCTCGAGATTTCCAGCGTCTGGCCGTCGCGACCGACCCGTACGAGCGCGCAGAGCGCGAACAGGATGACCAGCGTCGTCGATTCGAGCTGGTTCTGCGCGCTGCGCACCAGAAAGGCGGTCTGTCGCGGCGACTTGCCGCGGCGCCGTTTCACCTTGAATTGCGCATTCGGCTTGAAGTAGGTGGCGTACAGCTTGCGGATCCGGTCATCCGAGAGCCCCGTACAGGCCCGGATCGTCATGGTTCGTGCCTCGTGCCGGATCATCCTCAGGGCCAGCTCGAACTGGGCGCGCTCGCGGGCATACCGATCGTCGGTGAGGCGCATGGCGGCTTTTCCTTTTGTTATGTCGGTGGGCGTTTTATCACATATGTTGATATTGGTCAAGTATAGTGGTATTTTCAGACCACCCCAAGCATCTCTGGAGTTTTCGCACGATGTACGAGCCGGTCCTCACCCGCCGCCTGCTGGCCGAAGTCTTCGATCTCAACCTGGCGTTCATGCAGCTCCTCAAGCACCTGCAGGAAAGTGGTGCCGGCGCGAGCCTTGCGGCGACGCTCGGCGCGCGGATCGCGCGACTGCCGCGCCATCTGCTGGAGGATCTCTGCGCTTGCCCGTTCCCGCTGTTCGGCCTGCGATTCGACGACCTCGAGTTCTGGAACGCCGTGCGCGAGGCGCGGCCTTCCTACAAGTATGCGGTGCGGCCATCGACGGTACGAGTCGAGCCGAGGCAGCAGGCATTCACGCTGCTCGCCCTCTTTTACGCGTGGCATCTGACCTCCACCAATCCGATCGCGGCGCGCCTCTGCTTCGGCCTGCCGCCGGCGGCTGCACGCATTTTCCGCTCGCTGCCGGTGGCGGAGCTCCTGCGCGTGGCCGCTCAGTCGCCAGGTTTGCTGCACGCCCAGTTCGACGACAATCCGAGTTTCTGGACGGATCTGATGGAAATCGTCGAAAGCGGCGATCGGGCACGGCTCGGCGCCGCGCGAGTGCTCGGCACCCAGCTGCTGGGCGCGCATTGTGCCGAGCGCACCGGCCGCATTCGCCGCATCGCGGCGCGCCGGCGGCCGGCGGACACGTCGATCTGAGAAGTCGGGGGAGAGGCGGGCGAGAGGCTCTATAATTCCGACCCCATGTCGGCTCTCAGGCTCGCAAACCTCTCCAAGACGTATCGCAATGGTGTTCAGGCCCTCAAAGGGATCGACCTGGAAGTAGCCGAGGGCGATTTCTTCGCCCTGCTCGGGCCGAACGGCGCGGGCAAGACCACCGCCATCGGCATCGTCACCTCGCTCGTGAACAAGACCGGCGGCAGTGTGCAGGTGTTCGATCACGACATCGACCGCGAGCTGGAGGCGGCCAAGGCCTGCATCGGCCTCGTGCCGCAGGAGATCAACTTCAACCAGTTCGAGAAGGTCGGCGACATCGTCCTCAACCAGGCCGGCTATTACGGCATACCCCGCAGCGCCGCGAAGAAGCGCGCCGAGAAGTATCTGAAAGAGCTGTATCTATGGGAAAGACGCGGCGACATCTCCCGCAATCTCTCCGGCGGCATGAAGCGGCGCCTGATGATCGCTCGCGCGCTGGTGCACGAGCCGCGGCTGCTGATCCTCGACGAGCCGACGGCCGGCGTCGACATCGAGATCCGTCGCTCCATGTGGCGGTTCATGCGCAAGATCAACCGCGAAGGCACGACGATCATCCTGACGACGCATTATCTCGAGGAGGCCGAGAATCTCTGCCGCAACATCGCGATCATCGACGGCGGGCGAATCATCGAGCACGACCGCATGGCGAACGTGCTGCGCAAGCTCACGATGGAAACCTTCGTGCTCAACCTGCGTGAGCACGTGCAGACGCCGCCCAGGCTCGACGGCTATGAAGTGCGTATGATCGACGAGACGAGCCTCGAGGTGGACGTCTCCCGCGAGCGCAGCATCAATAGCCTGTTCGCGATGCTCACCGAGCAAAACCTGCATGTGCTCAGCATGCGCAACAAGACGAATCGCCTCGAGGAACTGTTTATGCGCCTCGTGGAAGCGAAGGGTGCCGTCGCGCCATGAGCATGCGCATCAGGGAAGACCTCATTGGTCTCTACACGATCCTGCGCAAGGAGGTCGTGCGCGTGCTGCGCATCTGGGTGCAGACCATCGTGCCGCCGGCGATTACCATGACGCTGTACTTCGTCATCTTCGGCAGCCTCATCGGCACACGCATAGGCGAGATGGGCGGCTTCGATTACATGCAGTTTATAGCGCCCGGGCTGATCATGATGTCGATCATCACCAACTCGTACGGCAACGTCGTCTCGTCGTTCTTCGGCGCCAAGTTCGGCAAGCACATCGAGGAGCTGCTGGTTTCTCCACTGCCCAATTCGATGATCATCCTCGGCCACGTGGCCGGCGGCGTCGCCCGCGGATTTCTCGTCGGCCTCGTCGTGACCGCGATCGCGTTGCTGTTCACCGATCTCGAGCTCGAGCATCCGCTCATCACGCTGTCGGTGGTCCTTTTGACCGCGGTCGTGTTTTCGCTCGGCGGCTTCATCAACGCCATATTCGCGCGCAAATTCGATGACGTCACCATCGTGCCCACGTTCATTCTCACGCCGCTCACCTACCTCGGCGGTGTGTTCTACTCGATCTCGCTGTTGCCGGAGTTCTGGCAGGACTTGTCGAAGGCCAACCCGATCCTCTACATGGTGAACGCGTTCCGCTACGGCGTGCTGGGCGTCTCCGACGTGAACCTCGGCACCGCCTACGCGATCATCGTCGGTTTCGTCGTCGGGCTGTTCGGTTTCAGCCTGTTCCTGATGAATCGCGGCGTGGGAATTCGCGATTAGGCGAATGTCGCCGTCCACGGTGCCGGATTCGGGATCAAGACATACCGGCGTTTAGCAGGCTGTTGTAGTACTCTGTTTTTTGGCAGCCTGCTAAGCGATGCATGGATGCATCGCCATTTTCGAGAACTGCAAGTTCTTGAAAATGCTTGCGATCCGAAAATCACACTTTTCGGATCGCAAAGGTGAAAAAGCCATGGATGGCTTTTTCAACATCCTGTTAGAGCGCGGCCGCGTCGAGCGCGTTCTCGAGATCAGCTTTCAGGTCGTCGGCATGCTCGAGCCCGATGGACAGGCGCAGCAGATTGGCGGGCGCGCGTGTGTGCGGTCCTTCAGAGGAAGCGCGGTGCTCGATCAGGCTCTCGATGCCGCCGAGACTGGTTGCGCGCGTGAACAGGCGAACGCCGGCTGCGACGCGCAGTGCTTCCGCAGCGCCGCCCCGAACGCAGAAGGACAACATGCCGCCGAACGCTTTCATCTGACGCGCCGCCAGCGCGTGCCCGGCATGGGTCGAGAGTCCGGGATAGAGCGTGCTCTCGACGTCCGTGCGTCGCATCAGGAACTGCGCAATGGTTGCCGCCGACTCGGATTGGGTGCGGACTCGACACGGCAATGTGGCAATACTGCGCTGGAGCAGCCAGCAATCGAACGGCGAAGGCGCCGCGCCCCCGATCGCCTGAAAGTGCCGGATTCGCGCAAAGCGCTCGTCGTTCTCGCGGGCGACGACCACACCGCCGACGATATCGCTGTGCCCGCCGATGTATTTCGTCGTGCTGTGCACGACGAGATCCGCGCCGAGCGCGAGCGGTTGCTGCAGGATCGGGGTCGCGAACGTGTTGTCGCAGGCCAGGACGCCCCCGCCGGAATGCGCAATTTCCGCAAGGGCGCCGATGTCCGTGATCTTGAGCAGCGGGTTGGACGGCGTTTCGATCCAGACCAGGCGCGTGTCCTTGCGCATCGCCGCGCGCACCGCCTCCGGATCGCTGGCATCGGCGAGCGAGACCACTGTGCCCCAGCGGGCGACGATCTCACGGAGTTGCCGGACGATGCCGTGATAGGCGTCCGCGGAGGCGACAATGTGCCCGCCCGGGTCCACCGTGTTGAAGACGGCCAGAGCCGCTGCAGAGCCTGAAGCGAAGGCCGCGGCGGCGCGGCCGCCTTCCAGGGCGCTGAGGCCGGCTTCGAGCGCGTCGCGCGTCGGATTGGATTCGCGGCTGTAGTTGTGTCCGTGCAGCAGGCTGCCGTCGGCCGCGCGCACGTAAGTCGTCGACAGGTGGATCGGCGGGGTGACGGCGCCGGATTCCGCGCCCGGCCTGCGGCCGGCGTGTATCGCGAGCGTTTCCGGTTTCAAGTGTCGTTGGCTGCCCATGGCGGACGCGATTGTCGCACGTCGCGCCGGATGGCATGAAGGCGGCTTTATTGCGGGTGTTTGCCGTTCGCCAGTTTCTGCGGCGCGCTCATGATCGCATCGCGCACGCCTGCCATCGGCGCGTCCGGTTCGAGCCGCAACCGATCGGCGCTGCCGACGAGCCCGAGCTGCGCGTAGACGGCGCGCAGGTCCGGAAACTTCCGCGCATCGGCGTACCTGGCGTACAGGTCGCTGAAGACGTCGGTGCCGGTCAGCTCGTCCAGCTCGAGGAACAGCTCGTGAGCGCTCCAGGTGCGGGTGCCGGGAAGGCAGCACGTGCCCAGCGCCTCGAGCGCCGTGCCGAGCGACTGCCGGTTGTCCGACTGCTGCCGCAGGCGAACGTCGGCCATGAGCGCGATTGCGGCTCCGCTCCAGTACACACGCATATAGGCGTGATCCCGGTTCATGCTGCCGCTCGCCTCGCGCAATGACCGGCCTTCCACCGTGCCGTCGATGCCGCGTTGAAACCCCTGATCCAGCTTCTGCCATGCTTCGGCCGCACTCAAAAGGCCGGCGCGGGCGCGCAACACGTTCTGGAAATAGCTGGCAAAGCCTTCCGAAAGCCAGGCGTCGTCGCGGTCGATGTACGGCATCAGCATATGACTTAGCTCGTGCGCCGCGGTCCAGTCGCTGCGCAGTTCCGCTTCGCTGGCGACGGCATTGATGAAGAAGTGGGCGGACGCCCCGCCGCCACGCAGCACCTGGGCCCACGGCACCGGCTCGCCGCTGCGGCTCGCGGGCAATACGAGAATCTGTGCCGAGTCGAGCGGAAACCGGCCGTACAAAGTACTGACGGCCGTCGCCGCTTCGCCGAGCCAGCGCCGGACTGCATCGTGATCGGCCTGCCCGATGCCGCGCAACAGCGCCAGGTGCAGGCGAGCCCCGGGCACCTCGATCGTGTCGATATCGAAATCGCCGAACGCCACGCGCGCGGGCCAGTAGCGAGACGTATGACCGACCCGGTATACGCTGCGACCTGACACTCGCTCGATCAATGGCCATGGTGCCGAGACGGACATGCCTTCTGCCGTCACAAAGGCAATCTCGATATCCGCGTCCTCAGGCAGCTCCCGCGGCCGCCATAGCCAATCGTCCGCGCTCGTGATGATCTCTCCGCCGGCCGTTCGCCATCGGCCTTCGCGCTCGATGACGTCCCGAAGCCGTGTCGCATAGAGGATGCACGCATCGTCCGACAGATCCTCGAGCCGCAACTCTCCGTGGAGCCGGCGCACCGCGCCGGCGCTGCCGTCAACTCGGGGAATGCGCGCGAGCGCTCCTGTGGCGGCACGAGAAGCCACGAGCCGAGAAGGTGCAGGGCCGTCGAAACAGGCGCGGACCTCGATCGATTCGAGCTTCGGATCGACGCTCGCCGTGTAGCGATGAAGCGTGGCCGCAGCCGCAGGCTCGAGCGGCCCGCACGCGCAAGCCGCAAGAACAGCGAATGAAATGACAGTCGATCGCAAAAAGGCTTTCCTTGCGTCACTACAGGCCGGTCACGAACTCCGACCGATTCGGCCGGCAAGGATTCAGTCTTGCGATGAGGCCTCAGTTGTCGGCTTTATCGTCCTGATTCCTTCTCTCCAGGCCCAGCCGCTGATGCCAATCGGCGATCGACTCCTCCGGATACTCGTCGAACCTCCGGTCACGCGGCTTCGCCTCCACCTCCACCTCCACCCACATCGCTTTGGATCCCAGCATCATGTGTGTGTGCTCGGGCGGCACCGGCAGCTCGGTGTCGATTGCGGAAGCGTGCGGGTGCACGAGATCCGGCCAGTTCGGATCCCAAAGCCACAGCGGGCTGCCGCATTGCTTGCAGAAGTGCCTGCGGGCCGAGCTGTACGTGGTTTTGCCACTTTTCTCCTCGGCCATTCTCGCGCGGTAGACGCCGACATGCTTTTTGCCGGTGACTTTCAGGGTGCGGTTGTCGCCCGCCAGATTGATGGCGTAACCGCCGGCGCCGGCGGTTTTCCGACAGATCGAGCAGTAGCAGCGCATGAACGGATACGGATGCGCGGATTCGAGCTCGAAGCGCACGGACGCGCAGTGGCAGGAGCCTTGCAGTTTCATCGCGCCTACATGCGCGGCAGCAGGAATTGCTCGCCCTCGTGGCTCAACACGACACCCGTCTCGGTGATGCGCTCGACCTGCGGGCCGGCAGTAAGGCGTTCGCCCTCGTGGTACTTGCGCCCGTCGATGAACACGAAACGGGATGCGGGGACATCGCTGTAGACATGGATGTCGAGATGCAGCGGCGGCAGGGACAGGCGACCGTCGACCACGAGATCGTTGAAGGTCGGCAAAGTTGCGGTTTCGTCCGGGACGGCGGGTCCGATCGACGACGCTGCGCGTGACGGCGCCTGGCGAGACGGCTCGGCGGGAGCAGGGGAGGAGGCGGCAACACGCGGCGCCGGCTGCGGCTCGGCCTCCGCCACGAGCGGTCGCACCTCACGATCCGGCGACGCGGCCGGGCGCGCGACGGACCTGCGAGCCGGCTGCTTGGAGACAGTCGGAGCATTTCCGGAGGCCGACGCAGGCGCCTCGGTCTCCGGTGCTGCCGGCTCGGGAGCGGCCGGCGAACGGAACGCGAAGAACAGCAGGACGATGAGATTGACGGCCAGCAGGCCCGCGATGCCGGCGATCCACAGCGGCCGGCGGGAGTCCGGCTGACCTTCGCGCACGTGCGCGACGCTCGGGCCGGCCTGCTCCTGGCGCTCGATCTCGGACTTCTTCAGGGCGTCGAGAATGAACGACATGCAGGCTAACCCGTTTCCGCCAGCAATGGCGTGCCCTCGGGATAGAGCTCGGCATTGACCAGGATCAAGGTGCGCTCGCCGGCGATCCCGTCGACCCTGATCCGGCGGCTGCGCTGAAATTCGCGCACGCGTGCCGCGAGCGCCTCGTCGAAGACCTCCGGGCGCGCGGAGTCTGCCGGTTCCCCCTGCAGCGCGGCGAGGCTGTCGCGCAGCCAGAGCACGTCCTCGCCGCGCATGCCGACCGTCAGCGGCCGCACCTGTCCGGTCTGCGGCTGCCAGACCAGCAGATAGTCGCCGAACCAGTAACGCGACAGCGTGCCGATGCGCACCTCGTGCGAGGCGCCGCCGAAATCCAGCCGCGCCGACTCATCGCCGAGGCCGGTCAGCACGACCTGGTATTGAACACCCGCATCGTCCGTCAGGGTGAGAATCGCCGGGCGGCGCAGGCGATACAGATCGGCCCACGAGCCGCGCGATACGACGCAACGCAGCCCGAAATCGGCCGCCTGGGCACAAGCCCGACCCCCGTCCGGCCGGTACTCGGCGCTCCAGAGGCCGAACAGCGTCGTGAAGGCGGCATCGTTGCCGGTCGTGGCGATGTGATCTTCGAGGAGCGTCTGAAACGACTGCTCGCCGGCCGGCTCTGAAGTGCTCGCGGCAGGCTGGCCGGCCCCGGGCCTGGCTTCGGCGGCGGGCGCCTCCGCCATGGTTTCAGTGTCGGCGCGCGCTCCGGCCTGTCGGCTGCCGACGCTCTCGCCGATGCGCCACAGGCCGAGGGCGACGAGTCCGACCGCCGCCACGATGCCGCCGCTGGTCAGCCAGCGGTGCCACACGGGACTCATGTCGCGGCCGTAGACCTCCGCCGCGGCAATGCGGGCGAGCTTCGGCGATACCGTACGCTGTTCGCGGGAATACGCGCCGAGCAGCGCGCGGTCGCAGATGACGTTGACGATCCGGGGCACGCCGCCGGACAGCCTGTGCACTTCGTTGAGGGCCTGCGGCGTGAAGATATCCGAGGTCGCTCCGGCGACTCGCAGACGATGCGCCACGTAGCCGCGGCTTTCCTCGCGCGTCAGCGGCTCGAGATGAAAGCGGCCGGTGATCCGCTGCGCGAGCTGCCGGAGATCGGTGCGGTCCAGCACCTGCCTGAGCTCGGGCTGGCCGATGAGGATGATCTGCAGGAGCTTCTGCCGGTCGGTTTCGAGATTCGTGAGCAGACGGACCTGCTCGAGGACGTCGGCGCCGAGGTTCTGCGCCTCGTCGACGATGAGCACGACTCGCCGTCCCTGCGCGTGCGCTTCCAGAAGGTGCGCGTTGAGCGCGTCGACCAGCGCCTTGACGCTGTTCGGGTCGGCGGGCACGGGGATGCGCAACTCTTCGCAGATCGCCACCAGGAACTCGTTCGGCGAGAGCCGCGAGTTGAGGATCAGCGCGGCCTCGACGTGCTCGGGCAGCTGCTCCAGCAGGCTGCGGATCAGCGTCGTCTTGCCGGTGCCGACCTCGCCGGTGAGCTGAATGAAGCCGTCGCTCTCGGTTACGCCATAGAGCAGGTGCGCGAGCGCGTCCGCATGCCGCTCGCTCATGAACAGGTATCGCGGATTCGGCGTGATGGCGAACGGCCGTTCTTTCAGGCCGAAAAAACTCGTGTACATCGTCAGCCGGCTAACAGGTCAGCGTATTCTACCGCCGAAGAACCGCGGTCAGACCGGATTTTCTCCATCTGCGTCTGGTCTCCGTAGAATGCCGTTCGGAAAAATCCGGTCTGACCCCGATTCTCACTTAACGCGCGGGGACCTCAAAAGGGGTCCGGACCGCTCACCGCAGCGTGCGGGCGCTGCCGAGGGCGGCCTCGCCGAAACGGGCGCGGATCCGGTCGACGGCATCGTCTATCGCGTCATTCCCGGCCGTGCCGAGAGCGGCCAGCAGATCGGCCTGGCCGGCAGGCTCGAGATCCTCGACCCCGACTCCGAGCAGCCTCAGCTTCGCGTCTGGCGCGGCAGCGAACCATTGCCCGAGCAACTCGCGGGCCGCGCCGTGAATGAGGCGCGATCCGCTGGCCGGAGGATGGAGGCTCCGCCGCCGCGTGAACGTGGCGAAATCCGGGCGGCGGATCTTGACGCAGACGCAGCCCGCGACGAGGCCGCTCGCGCGCAAACGTGCAGCGGTGCGATCGGCGAGCCGCGCCAGCTCGCGCGACAGCTCGGGACCCTGCGGCAGGTCGGCATCGAAGGTTTCCTCGGCGCTGATCGACTTGCGCGCGGCGTCCGGAACTACCGGCCGGTCGTCGACCCCCGCAGCGCGCTGGCGTATCTGCTCGCTGTAACGGCCGAAGATCGGCTGCAGGCGCGAGGCCGGAGCGCGGCGCAGCTCGCCGAGGGTCGTCAGCCCGATGCGGCGGAGATGCCCGGCGGCTCGCGGGCCGACCCCGGGCAGGACGCGCGCCGGCAACGGATCCAGCGTCGACTGCAAGCTGTCGTCATCGACGAGGCGCAGGCCGTCCGGCTTGTCGAGATCCGACGCAATTTTGGCAACGAGCTTGTTGGGACCGATTCCGACGGAGGCGCTCAGACGGGTCGCATCGCGAATTCTGTCCTTGATCGCCCGGCCGATCGCCGCCGCATCTCCGAACAACGAGCGACTCGCCGTGACGTCGATGAACGCCTCGTCGAGCGAGAGCGACTCTACCAGGGGCGAGAAGCCGTGAAAGATCGCGAAGATGCACGCCGATTCCCGCCGGTAGCTATCGAAGCGTGGCGGCACGCAGACCGCGTGCGGGCAGCGTGTCAGCGCTTCGCGCATGGGCATCGCCGATCGGATGCCGTAGACGCGCGACTCGTAGCTCGCCGCGGCGACGACGCCTCGCGGCCCGGCGCCCCCGACCAGCACCGGCTTGCCGCGCAGCGACGGCTCATCGCGCTGCTCGACGGACGCGTAGAACGCGTCCATGTCGACATGCAGGATCGCGCGTGGAGGAAATGGGGACATTCCTGATTTCCGAAGAATGCAGTGTTTTCTGATTTCCGGAACCTTTCCAAGGAAATCAGGGATGTCCCCATTTCCCCCGGAGAATCAGGAATGTCCCCGTTCCCCTCACCCGATCGGGAAGCGCGACAGGATCTGCTCTACCGCCACGTCGACCGCCTCCGCAGAGAACCGCTCGCGGCTCAGACGCCCCGTCTCCCAGCCGCGCCAGACGAGCGTGTCGGTCTCGGCGTCCACGACGTCGATGATCAGAACGGCCTCCTCGTAAGACCGGACTTCGGGTGGACCGAACACGGCCGCATAACCCCAACGCGGATCGAAGCGGCTGTAGCCGATGCCGACGTTGAAGCCGGTCGTGCGGAGTTTCTCCTTGCTCGCGGTGTGATACGTGACGTAGAAGTCGGGATTGGTCTCGGTCGCCTCGAATCCGCGCTCGTCGAGCGTCGCGCGAATGGCGCGTTCGACCTTCTTCGACAGCAGCGCGCTGTCCAGGATGGGGTCCTCGACGTCCTGCTGCTCCGGCGCAACCCAGGAATAGCTCTCGTACTCCACGAGGTTCGCGTCCGGATCCCTTTCGACCTGAATATTCGGGCCGCCGCAGGCGCACAGCATGAGCGCCGCGCCGAGGATCCCGAGGGTGAGTCTGGTGGGCATGGGAGTCCTCCGATGGACTTCGGTTGTCTTCATTTTAGCAGCCCGGCGCCGCGCTCGAGCCTCTATAGCGTCAGCGCGGTGAACGCCAACGTGATCAGGAGCATGATCACCAGGCTCACGAAGTAGGCGATCACCAGGAAGAAATACTTGACCATCCGTATCAGCAGATGCTGATCGTAGACATTGCGGATGGCACGGTACAGGTACCACGGGATATAGAAGACGATCACTGTCGTCGTGATCGACGCCAGGCGATTGCCGGCGCCTATGCCCTGCACGACCATGCCGAGGAGGATGTCGAGGATCACTATCAGGAAGAAGAACGCATGGAAATGCACGGCGAACAGCAGGTGCTCGCTGTAGTACCGCCGCGAGCCGATGTAGAGGAACTTGAGCACCAGGGCGAGCAGCGGCAGGAAGAGGAACATCATCTTCGGCAGGTTGGAGAGCACCGCCCGACCGAACGCGCGCGGGTCCGCGGCGAGTCGCTCACAGCTGCTGATGATCCTCTCGCGCGAGAGACGGCTATCGAGCATCGGCCAGCCGGTCCTGACCCCACCATCTATCTCTGCGCAATCGAATTCCTCGAAGCCCTCGCCTGTCTCGAAGGCTTGCTCCAATGCTTCCTCCGGGTTCCCGGGTTGTTCCTGCCCTGCATCGGGCGCTTCTGCGGACGTCTCGCCGGTGGCGTCGGGAGACTTTTCGAACCGCACGCCATCTGGCGACAGGGACAACTCTCCTTCGGGCCCGGCGACGAACGCGAGCAGGAAAAACACGATGCTCAGGAACAGGTACATGCGCACAGGCGGCACGTAGCGCATCTGACGACCGGCCAGATACTCGCTGGTGAGGAATCCCGGCCGGAACAGCAGCGGGAAGAAGCTGCGCCAGACGCGAGAGTCGTGCTGGAAGAGCTCTTCCGCGACGTCGCGGAACAGCTCCCAGAGCGTGATCATTCGCCGCCGCGCGCGCTGGCCGCATCGCGCGCAATACTGTCCCCTCAGTCGATTGCCGCAATTCGCGCAATGCGGCAGCACGGGATGCTCGTGATCGCCGAGCGGCGTCAGCTCCAGAATGCGGCGGGTGGCCTTGAAGCGCCCGCCGAAGCGGTCTGTGCCCGCCTGACGCATGCGATCGGCATGCTGTTTGAGATAGTCGTCGAGCGCGTCGCGGTCCCGCATCGCATAGCGCACCGTGCGGCGCAACCCGGATGCATTGTCGGACGCGGCTTCCGTCTCGAGCTCGGCGCGCTCGAAGCCGGGCAGCTCGAGCATTTCCGCGACGTGGCGCTCGAGCCATTCATCGAACTCGGCCTCGATGGCCGGCTCGATGTCGAGCGTCACTTCATAGATGAGCTCGGTCGGCGGCATGCACCGGGCTAGATTCGTTCTTCGCGGGCCGGCTGTTCGGTCTGTTCCGCAGTCGCCGTTTGCCGCTCCGCCTTCGGCGGCCGGCTTTCCTTGCGCGCTTTTGTGGCCTGGGCGGCTTTCACGCCGAATGCGCCCGGCGGGAAGTCGTCGACGGCGATGATGCGCATGACTTTGCGGTCGAGCTCGCGCAGCTTGTTGGCTTCCTCCGGACTCAGAATCGACTGCTTTTCGGCAGCGTCGATTTCGCGGGGCAGGTCCGGCGCGCTGAGCTTGCCCGCGCGAACGGCTGCGTGCAGGCGCTTCAGGAGCGGCTCGGCCTCGAGGGCCAGCTCGAGCGCCTCATCGAGCAGGCCGAGCGGGTTGTCATGCGCACGGGCGTTGTACGTACCGGCGCAGAGCCGTTCGCGCGCCGTGGTCGGATGCGTGACCAGCTCGACGACCGCGCGGCCCAGGGCATCACCCGGCGCGGAATACGTCAGGCCGCGGGGGAACACGAGCAGGCGCAGCACCGTCGCGACGAGTCCGTTCGGGAAATTGCGCAGAAAGCTGTGCAGCTTTTCCTGCGCGTCGTAGAGCAGATCGCGGCAGGCCCATTCCACCAGCGGCAGATCCTCCGCGGGCCGGCCTTCGTTTTCGTAATGCTTGAGGACCATCGAGGCGAGATACATGGCGCTCAGCACGTCGCCAAGCCGGGCGGACAGCAGCTCGCGCTTCTTGAGGCTGCCGCCGAGGGTCAGCATGGCCACGTCGGCGGCCAGGGCGAAGGACGCGCTGAAGCGGTTGATGTGCTGGTAGTAACGCCGCACCGCGCCGTGCACGGGCACGCCGGTGAACCTGGCATTCGTCAGGGCGAGCACGAGCGAGCGTGCCGCGTTGCCGATCGCATTGCCGACGTGGTCGAACACCACGCGATCGAACTCGTCGAGCCCGCGCTCGTGGTCCTCGTCCTGCGCCGCATGCATTTCGCGCAGCACGTACGGATGACAGCGGATGGCCCCCTGGCCGAAGATGATGAGGCTGCGCGACAGAATGTTGGCGCCCTCGACGGTGATGGCGATCGGCACGGATTCGTAGCTGCGCGCGAGATAGTTGTTCGGCCCGAGACAGATGCCCTTGCCGCCGTGCACATCCATGGCGTCGTTGGCGACCAGGCGGCCCATTTCCGTCGTGTGATACTTGAGGATCGCAGAGGGCACGGCCGGCTTTTCGCCCTGATCCACGGCGCCGGCTGTCACCGTGCGCCCGGCATTCATGGTGTAGGTGCGGCCGGCCATGCGCGCGAGCGCTTCGCCGACACCTTCGAACTCGGCGATCGGCAGGTCGAACTGGCGGCGGATGCGTGCATAGGCGCCGCTCGCCCGGGTGGCGGCCTTCGCGCCGCCCGTCGCGTTCGACGGCAGGGAGATGCAGCGGCCGACCGCGAGCTGCTCCATCAGCATGCGCCAGCCCTCGCCGGCCATCTCGACACCGCCGATGATGCAGTCGAGCGGCATGAAGACGTCCTTGCCCTGCGTCGGCCCGTTCTGGAACGGGATGTTGATCGGATAGTGCCGCCGGCCGATCGTGACGCCGGGCGTGTCGGTCGGAATCAGCGCCGCGGTGATGCCGAGGTCGTCCTGATCGCCGATCAGGTGTTCGGGGTCGTACAGCTTGAACGCGAGGCCGAGTACGGTGGCGATCGGCGCGAGCGTGATGTAGCGCTTGTCCCAGTTCAGCCGTATGCCGACGATCTCCTCGCCGTCGAGCTCGCCCTTGCACACGATGCCGGTATCGGGAATGGATGCGGCATCCGAGCCCGCGCGAGGGCCGGTCAGCGCGAAGCAGGGCACTTCCGTGCCATTGGCGAGCCCCGGCAGATACCGCTCTTTCTGCGCCTCCGTGCCGTAATGGAGCAGCAGCTCTGCCGGCCCCAGCGAGTTCGGCACGGCGATGGTCGAGGCGGCGGTCGCGCTGCGGCTGGCCACCTTGGCGAGGACGGCCGAATGCGCGAGCGCGGAAAACTCGAGTCCGCCGTAGCGTTTCGGGATGATCATCGCGAAGAATCCGCGGTCCTTGATGAACCGCCAGACCTCCGGGCTCATGTCGCCCTGCTCGTGCGTGATCTTCCAGTCGTCGAGCATGCGGCACAGCTCCTCGCAAGGCCCGTCGAGGAAGGCGTGCTCCTCCTCGCTGAGCTTCGGCGCGGGCATCGACACGAGCTTGTCCCAGTCGGGCAGGCCCCCGAACAGCTCGCCTTCCCACCAGACGCTGCCGGCTTCGAGCGCTTCGCGCTCGGTGCGTGACATCGGCGGCAACAGCTCGCGCGCCATGCGCAACAGCGGGCGCGAGATACGGTCGCGGCGCAGGTCCTCGAAATTGAGCGCGGCCAGCCCGGCGAAGACGAGCCAGAGCAGGAGCAGCCAGAAGAAGTTGCCGTCGCCGAAGATCGTGTAGGCGACGAGCGCGATGCCGATGGCGATGGTGGAGGTCTTGTAGTCGACGCGATGGTACGCGAGCGCGATGATGCCGCCGAGGAAAAGCGCCAGCCAGAAAAGACTCTCCGCCATGATTACCTCGCTTTAGGCCGCGCGGCGGGCGCCGGCGTCGAGATGCGTGATGCGGCTACTATAGCGCAGCTTCGGCACCTGAAACGTTCAAGAACGAGGGGTTCCCTGCACCCTTTCGCAGTCGCTCCCCGATACTTGCCTGGTGAAAAGGCGCATGCAAACGAGGAGATGCCTGTGTCCTTTTCACCAAGCTCATATCGGGGAGCGACTGAAAAAGGACACAGGCATCTCCTCCGCCAGCGTGAGCGTTTGCCGACCGCCACGTGACGATCAGCAGGTGATCACGCCCGGCAAGGGGTTCCCGGTACCCTTTCTCACCAAGCTCATATCGGGGAGCGACTGAGAAAGGGTACCGGGAACCCCTTCGTGCGTGGACGGCAAAGTCAGAGGAGCTCGCGTACCGCTTCGCGCTCTTCGCGCAGCTCCTTTTCGGTGGCATCCATGCGCTCGCGGCTGAACGCGTCGATGTCGAGGCCGGGAACGATTTCGTAATCGCCGTCGCGGCAGGTGACCGGAAACGAGTAGACGACGCCTTCGTCGATACCGTAGCTGCCGTCGGACGGCACGGCCATGCTGACCCAATCGCCGTCCGACGTTCCTTGCACCCAGTCGCGCACATGATCGATGGCGGCGGATGCGGCCGAGGCTGCGGATGAGGCACCCCGCGCCTTGATGATGGCCGCGCCGCGCTGTTGCACGGTCGGTATGAACGTATCGCGCACCCAGCTTTCGTCGACGAGGTCTCTGGCGGTCCGGCCGTTGACCCTGACGTGACTGATGTCCGGATACTGCGTGGCGGAATGGTTGCCCCAGATCGTCATGCGGCGGATCGCGCTGACGTGCGAGGCGGTTTTCCCGGCGAGCTGCCCGAGCGCCCGGTTGTGATCGAGGCGCGTCATGGCGGTGATCTGGCGTGGATCCAGGTCGGGCGCATTCGCGCTCGTGATGAGCGCATTCGTATTGGCGGGATTGCCGACCACGAGCACGCGGACGTCCGGATTCGCGTGCTGGTTGAGCGCGCGGCCCTGCACGGAAAAGATCCTGGCGTTGCCGAGCAGCAGATCGCTGCGTTCCATGCCGGCGGTGCGAGGCCTGGCGCCGACCAGCAGCGCGAAGCCCACATCCTCGAACGCAACGTCGGGGTTATCGGTCGCTACGACGTCGTGCAGCGTCAGGAATGCGCAGTCGCGCAGTTCCATGACCACGCCTTCGAGCGCGCCGAGCGCCTGCGGGATCTCGAGCAGATGCAGCACGACGGGCTGATCGGGGCCGAGCAGCTGCCCCGAGGCGATGCGGAACGCGAGCTGATAGCCGATCTGACCGGCCGCGCCGGTGATGGCGATGTGCTGGGGTTTCATGACGGGCCCGGGAAACGAAAAGCCCGCATTCTAGCCCGGATTATCTGAGAGAGGCGCGGAATTGAGGTGGAGCGTCGGGCCGCGCAGGGACGATACGTCATCGGTATCGTCGGCAATGGACGCGTCGACGCCGATCAGGCCGGCGAGGATCGCGCTATTGCGCCGGGCTGGCAGGCGTCAGCTCGCGCAGATCCGCCGGAATGCGTTGCATCGGGAATTGCTCCTGAAGGCGTGCGATCTCGCGCCGCGCGGCTGCCTGGTCGCCCGAGTCGCGCAGGCAGCGAATGTAATCCAACCGCAGCGCGCCCGCGCGATCGGCCGTTGCCGGCTCGGTCGTGCTCGCCGGGTCCGCGCACCGGTCGCTGGCCGGCACTTGCGCGGCCGTCACCTTTGCGCTGCCGGCGGAGCCGAGCGCGCGCGCTTTCTCGCCGCGCACTTCGGCCGGAAGGCGGCGCGGTTCCGCTTCGTCAGCCGGTTGACCGGTCTCGAACGCGGCATCGCGCGATCCGGTGCCGGCGGGATCGATGGCCAGGCGCATTACCAGGCCGAATGAAAGCAGCACGATTGCGGCCGCGGACAGCGGCACGTACCAGCGCTGTCTTCCAGGCTCGGCGTGCTGTGCGTCGATTCCGGGGCGGGGTCCAGGGACCGCTTCGCGCCGGTGCGATGAGTCGTTCGTCGCTCGCACGACCGACCCGGCCTGCAAGGCATCGCGCGCCGCGTGCAGGATGGCGTCGTCGACGCGCTTGTCGGGCTGCTGGTTGCCGAGCGCGGCATACGCCCGCGACAGCGCGGACCCGCCGCGCAGGTATTCCGCAAGTGCCGCTTCGTCAGAGAGATGCTTCACGATGGATCCCCGGCTGGTTCGGCTCCGTCAGCGCCCGGCGCAGTCGCTGCACGGCATAGCGCAGGCGGCTCTTGGCGGTTTCCCGGCCGACGCCGGTCGCCTCGCCGATCTCCTCGAGGCTCATGCCGGTCTCCTCGCGCAGCAGAAAGGCTTCGCGCTGCTCGGCCGGCAACTCGCCGAGCGCGGCAAGCAGCCTGCCGGCACGCTCGTAATTGCGCGCCATGGCTTCTGGCCCGGCCTCCGGATCGGCCATGCATTCGCTGGCGTCGATATCCACGGGGCCTCCCGGCCGGCGCTGTTCCCGGCGGTAGTGATCGACGCAGCAGTTGTGCGCGATTCGGAAGAGATAGGTATTGAACTGCGCCGTCGGCCGGTATCTGTCCCGCGCCCTGACCACGCGGCCCCAGACTTCCTGAAACAGGTCCGAAGCGGCTTCGGCATCCCGGCATTGACGGAGCAGATACCTGTAAAGCGAGCCCTTGTAACGGCCATAAAGCGCCTCGAAAGCGCCGGCGTCGCCGGCCTGATAACGAAGCATGAGCCCGGTGTCGTCGATCTCCGATGCCATGCGCGGCAGGATACTCAACGAACCGCCGTAAAAGCCATCCGCGGCGCGGGCGCCCGCCCATCTCGCTCCTGCCGACATATAAACGCCGGCGGCATGCGTTCGGGGGTCGGCGGCCGGGGATTTCGACCGGGGCTTGCAAAAGGGCTAGTTGGTGTTATAGTACAGTACAACACCGGATCGAAAGCGGCGCCAGGCGCGCCTTCCGGCGACGGACAAGGGCCATGGAACCGAACTGGGACGACAATCAGCCGATTTACCGCCAGCTCCGCGACCGCGTGGTGGCGATGATCCTCGAGGGCGTGCTCGTGGACGGCGATGCCCTGCCGTCCGTGCGCAACGTCGCCGCCGAATACCGCCTGAACCCGCTGACGGTCCTCAAAGGTTACCAGGCGCTGGTCGACGAAGGGCTGGTGGAGAAGAAGCGAGGGCTCGGCATGTACGTTACCGACGGAGCGAGCGATGCGCTGCGCAAGGACGAGCGCAAACGCTTTCTGCAGGACGAGTGGCCGAAAACGGTCGCCACCATCGAGCGTCTCGGGCTCGAGCCCCGCGAGCTGCTCGAGCAGGTGCGGACCGGCGGCAACGGCAAGGACAAGAGGAAACCTCAATGAGCAGCGTCATCTCGGCGCGCGGTCTCAGCAAGCGCTATGGCTCGACCCAGGCGCTCGACGGTGTCGACCTGGAGATCGGTGCCGGGCGTATCGTCGGGCTGATCGGGCCGAACGGCGCCGGCAAGACTACCGCGCTCAAGGCGATCCTCGGCCTCACTCCCTTCCGCGGTTCGCTGGAGGTACTCGGGCGGGATCCGCGCCGCGAGCGGCATGCCCTCATGCAGGACATCTGCTTCATCACCGACACGGCGGTGCTGCCGCGCTGGATCCGCGTGCGCCAGGTCCTCGATTACGTCGCGGGCGTGCATCCGAAGTTCGATCGCGCGCGTGCCGAGACCTTCCTCGCGCAGACCGAGATCCGGCAACGGTCACGGGTGAAATCGCTGTCGAAAGGCATGATCACGCAGCTCCATCTGGCGCTCGTGATGGCGGTGGATGCAAAGCTGCTGGTGCTCGACGAGCCGACGCTCGGCCTGGACATCATCTACCGCAAGCAGTTCTACACGACGCTGCTCGGCGACTATTACGACGGCGAGCGCACGATTCTGTTGACCACGCATCAGGTCGAGGAAGTCGAGCACATCCTCACCGACGTGGTGTTCATCAATCACGGCCGGGTGGTGCTCAGCGAAACGGTCGAAGCAATGGCCGAGAAATACGTGGAGGTCGTCGCGCGCCCGGAGCACGCGGCTGCCGCGCGCGAGCTGCAACCCGTCTTCGAGCGGCAGATGTTCGGCCGTCCGGTGTTCCTGTTCTCGGGCGTCGAGCGTGAGCGCCTGGCCGGGCTCGGCGAGCCGCGCACACCGAGCATCGCGGACCTGTTCTTCGCCACCGTCAAGGGAGAAGCGGCATGACTCGCACGGCAGTGACCTTGTTGCGCCGCGAGCTTTGGGAGCATCCGGCGCTGTATATCGCGCCGCTCGTGGTACTGGCGCTGGCCCTCGTCGGCGTCGTCGGCAAGATGCGTTTTGTCGGCACGGTGGTAGCGCAGCACGGTGCGGAGCAGGTATCCGCAGCGCTTCATCTGGGCACTGCCGGCTTCGTCGTGCCATTCCTCATGGTCCTGCTGGTGGTGATCCCGCTGTACCTGCTCGATTGCCTGTATGCGGAGCGCAAGGACCGCAGCATCCTGTTCTGGAAGTCCATGCCAGTATCGGATGCGGTGACCGTGCTGTCGAAGCTGGCGGTCGCGATGATTGCCGCGCCGCTCATCGTTTACGTCGTCGCCACCGTCACGCAAATGCTCGGCCTGTCGGTCGGCAATCTGGCCATTGTGATGACCAGCGACGCAATCCCCAGCCCGATGCAGGAGGCTCGCGCCTTCATTCAGGCGCAGGCCGTGCTGTTGTATGCGCTGTTCGCCGTGTCGCTGTGGTACGCGCCGATTTACGGGTGGCTGCTGCTCGTGTCGGCATGGGCGAAACGCGTGCCGTTTCTCTGGGCCACGCTGGTACCCGTTGCACTGATCGTGCTGGAGGCGGAAATCCTGCGCTCGCGGCATTTCGCCGAATGGATCGGCGATCGCTTCAGCGGCGTCTTCTCCTCCGGTTTCCGGGTGCCGTCCTGGATCAGCGGCGATCAGCCGGACGGGGCGTTCTTCGAGCAGACGCCCAATGTCGCCGAGCTCATGAATCCGGCCGAGCTGTTTACGAGCGTCGGGTTGTGGAGCGGACTCGCGCTCGCTGCGGCGTTCGTTGCCGGCGCGATCGCACTGAGACGCTATCGCGACGACTCGTAGCCGATTTCGGCCGCCGGTCAAACCATATCGCGCCGCGAGCCGTCGAATAAGGAGCATAACGTGAACGGAAAGGTAATGACTCTCGTCCTGGCGCTGTCGGCATCGACGGCGGGCTGCGTGTTCGTCGTCAATCCCGAGGAGGGCTATGGGGACGAAGCCTGGCAGTCGGAATGGGAATCCGACGAGTCGTCCTGGCAGCGCGCGTACTCGCCGCAGTCGGCCGTCCCCGGACTCGCGGAGCGGGTTGCACGCAGTTACGGCACGGACGACATGCTGCGCGATGCGGATATTCGCGTGACCGCCCGCGAAGGCGTGGTGACCCTGCACGGCCGTGTGCCCAGCCGGGCGCATTTCGACCGCGCCGTCGAGCTCGCGCTCGGAACGGAGGGCGTATCGGTCGTCGAGTCGCGCCTGACCGTGGAGGTCCACAAGTCATGAACGCCCGAACCAAAGGAGGACCGGACATGCGCACGATCTGTCGGCGCGCCTTGCTTCTGCTCGCCGCGCTGAGTCTGGCCAGCGCCTTCTTCAGCGCCGCCGCGAATGCGGCCGTTCACGAGGAAATGTCGAGCCACCGTTTCGATGCGCCCGAAGGGACGCGCTTCCTGCTCGAGAACCTCGCAGGATCGATCGTCATCGAGGCCGCCGCCGGCGATGCCATCGAGCTCGAGGCGCGCGCCGTGGCGGAAGCCGACTCGGACGAAGACGCGGAGTCGCTAGCGCGCTCGATTCGATTCGACGTCGACGAGAGCAGCCGGCAGATTACCGTACGGACGCGTTATCCCCTCGCCGACCACGATGTCTACATCTATCGACCGGAGGGAGTGGGCCGCTATTCGAACCGCACACGGTACCATGAGCGCGACGTCATGGTGACCAGCGAGAGTGAGCGGGGCGGTGTCAGGCTGCACACGGATTTCGTCCTGAAAGTGCCGGAGCGCGCCCGCGTGAAGATCGAAAACCGGGCCGGGCGCATCGAAGCCGCGGACCTGAGCGCGGACCTGTTTCTCGATACGGGCGCCGGCGCGATCGACGTGTCCGGCGTCACCGGCAAGGCCTGGCTCGATACGGGCAGCGCGCCAGTGCGCGTGCGCGATCACCGCGGCGACGTGACGGCGGACACCGGCTCGGGACAAGTGCTCATCGAGGACATCGTCGGCAACGTCAGCGCAGATACGGGCTCGGGCAGCGTGACCATGCGCCGCATCGACGGCGACGTGCACGCCGACACCGGATCGGGCAGCGTCGAGTTCGAGAACGTCAATGCCGGGCGCATTCACGCCGATACGGGATCGGGCAGCGTGTCGTTGCGGGACGCGACCGGTTCGCTGCTCGCCGACACGGGCTCGGGCAGCGTGCGCGCGGAGAATTTCTTCGCCGGCGAAAGCGTCGAGGTGGACACCGGCAGCGGTACGGTCGATCTGGACGGCAACCTGGCGGAAGTTCGGCACCTGCTCATCGATACCGGCAGCGGCGCAGTGCGCCTTCAGACGGTGCAACTCCCGTCGCTGCATCTGGAAGCATCGGCCGGCTCGGGCCAGGTGACTATCGACCTGCCGGCGCTCTCCCGCGTGCGCG
The DNA here is from genome assembly GCA_050740235.1 of Gammaproteobacteria bacterium. GTDB lineage: Bacteria > Pseudomonadota > Gammaproteobacteria > Steroidobacterales > JACDCP01 > JACDCP01. Next base: position 38,360 of record JBOIDB010000072.1, on the reverse strand, counting down.
GCGGCAAGCACCATTTCGAGGGCGACATCGGCGACGGAGAGGGCAACGGAGTCATCGACACCGGCAGCGGCAGCATCAGTCTGCGCATGCAATAAGCGATCGCTTCGCGTATCCTTTTCCCGATCAATCGCCGACTTCGGCGGGGGCATGGAAGGTATGCGCGCGATCTGCCTGCCGGTTGCCGTTCTGGCTCTTCTCGGCGGCTGCGCGCCGCACATAGAGATTCAGACGGACTACAACCGCGCCGCGGATTTTTCCGCTCTGCACACATTCGCCTGGCAGGATTCGGCCGTCTCGGCGACCCGCGAGTACGACCCGGACATCGTACGGCGCGTGGACAGCATTATACGCAGCAACGTCGACGAGAATCTGGCCGCCAAAGGGTACCGGCAAGTCTCCGAAAGTGAGCCGGATTTTCTGGTGAGCTATCACGTCGTGCTGACCGAGGAGGAGGATCCGCGACTTTACGAAGAGCGCGCCAATGTCTTCGAGACGACGGATATCGGCTCCGGCGATACCTTCAAGATCTATCGCGAGGACCTGCGCATCAACGAAGGGATCATACGCAAGGGCACGCTGATCGTGTTTTTCCTCGAGCCGGACAGCAAACGGCTCATCTGGCAGGGCATAGCGGCCGGCACAGCCGTTTCGCCCCGTGATGCCCTGCGCAAGTCCGGCCAGGCGGTCGACCAGATGCTCGAGCAGTTCCCGCCGGGCATGTCGGAGGAAGCCGCGCCGTAAGCCGACACAGGTGACCGGGGCGCAAGTTGACGCGTAGTCCGGGACAGGCGCCGCGTTACCGGCAATCCCTGAATGACCGGAGCCTTCTCGAAACCGTGGGCGACAGGATGTCGCCCCCGGAGCCTCCAAGGATGGATTTACGGCGTTTTCGAGAAGGCTCCGGTCATTCAGCCTGGCTTGAGAGCCCGCCCGGGCGGTAACTAATGTCCTTCGACCGGCTGCCCGCGCCACCGTCCCGTCAGCAGGATCGCCTCGCCGTGCTCGAGCGCCTCGGGCGTCCCGTACAGGACCAGCACGTCGTCTTCCTTCAGGACCGTTTCCGGCAGCGGTTGCCGGCCAACGATGCCATCCCGGCGGATCGCCGTGACCGCGATCTCGGCGCCCTCCAGCTCGAGCTCGGCCAGCGTATGGCCGACGGCGCGGGCGCCGGGCGGCAGCGTGATCGCGTGGAGCTGCTCGCGGAACGCGTGCGAGATGTCGAGCACGCGCGCGTTCTGTTTGCGAAAGATATTGCGGAACATGCGGTAGCGGTGATTGCGGATGTCGCCGATCCGGCGCACGACGTGCGATACCGGAACGTGCAACAGCAAGAGCACGTGTGAGACCAGGCTGAGGCTCGCTTCGAGCGTTTCCGGGATGACTTCCGTCGCGCCGGCGGCCTTCAGCCGGTCGAGATTGGTGTCGTCCTGCGTCCTCACGAGCACGGGCACGTCGGGACGCCGCTGTCTGACTTTGGACAGGATTCGGAGCGCCGCGCCGTGATCGGCAAAGCTGATGACGACAACGCTGGCATGCTCGAGGCCGACGGTCTCGAGCATCCCCCCTTGCGAGGCGTCGCCGTAAACGACCGGATCGCCACCCTGGCGCGCGGCGCGTACGCGGAACGGGTCGAGGTCGAGGCCGATGAACTCAAAGCCTTCCTGCTCGAGGATGCGCGCCAGGTTCTGGCCGACGCGGCCATAACCGCAGATGATCACGTGCTCCCGGTGCGCGACCGCATCGGTCGCGGCCTCTTCGCGCAGCAGGTCGGCGACGTCGATATCCGGCTTGCCGAAGAACAGGCGCGCAATGCGGCCGTTGTAGCGGATGATCAGCGGGCTGAAGGCCATGCTGACTACGATCGCGGCCAGCAGCGGCTGGGCGACGGCGGGCGCGATGAGACGGTCCTGCAGGCCGAGCGTGAGCAGCGCGAAGCCGAACTCGCTGCCCTGCGCGAGGACCAGGCCAGTGCGCGCCGCCTGATTCCAGGTATCGGACATGCGACGCGACACCAGCATCACCACACCGGCCTTGAGGAAGATCAGCGTGACGACGAGCAGCGTAATGACGCCGGCGCGGTCGGCGAGCAGCTCGAGGTCGAGCATCATGCCCATCGTGATGAAGAACAGGCCCAGGAGGATGTCGCGGAACGGCCGGATATCGGCCTCGATCTGATGCCGGTATTCGGTCTCGCCGAGCATCATGCCCGCCAGGAAAGCGCCCAGCGCGAGCGACAGGCCCGCGGCGTGCGTGGCCCAGGCGGCTGCGAGGGCGACCAGCAGCACTGTGAGCGTGAACAGCTCGGCCGTGCGCCGGTGCGCGATCTCGTGGAACAGCGGCCGCAGCAGCCAGTGACCGGCCGCCAGCACGATGACCAGCGCGATCGCCGCCTGCGCCAGCGCCCGCCAGATCGACGGGCCGGTCTCGACGTCGGGAGCGATGCGCGCGGCAAGCACCGGGATCAGGGCCAGGAAGAGCACGACGGCGATATCCTGGAACAGCAGGATGCCCACGGCATGCCGGCCGTGGACGCCGCTGAGCTCGAGCTGTTCGCCGAGCTGCTTGATGACGATAGCCGTGGATGACATCGCGACGGCGCCGCCGACGACGACGGCGCTGGCCGGCTGCGCGCCGAGCCACCAGGCGATGAGCGAAGCGAACAGCGTGGTCACGACGACCTGCGCGGTGCCCAGCCCGAGAACCTCCCAGCGCATGGCGATCATGCGCGGCAGCGAGAACTCGAGCCCGAGCGTGAACAGCAGGAACACGACGCCGATCTCGGCGAGGAACCGGACATCCTCGGTATTCGGAATCCAGCCGGCCGCATACGGGCCGAGCAGCACGCCGACCAGCAGATAACCGAGGATCGGCGGCAGGAGCATGCGCCGGAAGAGCGTGACGACCAGCACCGAGGCCGCCAGCAGGACGAGAATCTGCGCGAGGACACCGTAAGGCATCGCGAAAGATTATCAGGATGTCGAAAAAGCCATCCATGGCTTTTTCATGATCCCCGCCCTTGCGATGGGATTTGCCGGTGCGCGAGCGAAGCTAGCGTTGTCGCCACGGGAAGCGAAGCGCGACCGTTGCTGATAGGATGCGCGGACTTTCCAGTTCGATGCCCGGAGGTCACCGTGTCGAAAACCCGGCAATCGATATCCATCGCCCTCACGCTCGCTGCCTTCGGCCTGATCGGTTGCGGGGAAGGCGCCGAAGACCCGGCGCGCGACGAGGCCGACGCCCCGAAGTTCGTGTCCACATACGCCCCGCTGCCGCGCGAGGCGACCGTGATCGAGCATGCGACGATCCTCACGGGAACCGGAGAGCGCATCGATGACGGCATGTTGATCATGCGCGACGGCAAGATCGAGGCGGTCGGCGCCGGCCTCGAAGCGCCCGCGGACCTGGCGCGCATCGACGCCGAGGGCAAGTGGGTGACGCCGGGCATCATCGACAATCACTCGCACCTCGGCGTCTATCCGTCGCCGGCCGTTCAGGCCGTTTCCGACGGCAACGAAATCTCCGATCCGAACACGGCGCAGGTCTGGGCCGAGCACGCCGTCTGGCCGCAAGATCCGGGCTTCGCGGCGGCGCTCGCAGGCGGCGTGACCACGCTGCAAATTCTGCCGGGCTCGGCCAACCTGTTCGGCGGGCGATCGGTGGTCCTCAAGAACGTGCCCGCGCGGACGGTGCAGGAAATGAAATTCCCCGCGGCGCCCCAGGGCCTCAAGATGGCCTGCGGCGAGAATCCGAAGCGCGTTTACGGCGTCGATCGCTTGGTGGCGCCGAGCTCGCGCATGGGTAACGTCGCGGGTTACCGTCAGGCCTGGGCCAAGGCGCAGGACTACATGAAGAAGCAGGATGCCTACGAGAGCGGTACGACGGAGGAAGCGCCCGAAACCGATCTGCAGCTCGAGACGCTGGCCGGCGTGCTGCGCGGCGAGATACGCGTGCACAATCATTGCTATCGCGCCGACGAGATGGCCGTGATGCTCGACGTCGCAAAAGAGTTCGGCTATCACATCGCGTCGTTCCATCACGCCGTCGAGGCGTACAAGATCGCCGACCTGCTCGCCGAGAGCGGCACCTGCGCGTCCATGTGGGCCGACTGGTGGGGCTTCAAGCTGGAAGCCTTCGACGCCGTGCGCGAGAACATCGCCATGGTCGACGCGGCCGGAGGCTGCGCGATCGTCCATTCGGACTCGGACGTCGGCATCCAGCGGCTCAACCAGGAGGCGGCCAAAGTGATCGCCGCTGCGCAGCGTGCCGGCATCGAGGTCGATCGCGCGGATGCCATGCGCTGGCTGTCGCTCAACCCGGCGAAGTCCCTCGGCATCGACGAGCGGACCGGTTCGCTCGAGGCGGGCAAGATGGGCGACGTGGTGATCTGGGACGGAGATCCGTTCAGCGTGTATACGAAAGCCGAGCAGGTCTACATCGACGGTGCGCTGGTCTACGATCGCAACGATCCGGCGATGCAACCGGTCTCGGATTTCGAGCTCGGGCTGGTCAGCCTGAACGGAGAAGGCCGATGAGCGCGCGTCTTCGTGTTCGCAACGGCGTCGCATCGCTCGCGGTGCTGATCGTGCTCAATTCCGCATGTGCAGTCGCCCGGGCCGAGGCGATAGCGATCGTCGGCGGCAAGGTTTACACGATGGGCGATGCCGGAACGGTCGAGAACGGCACTGTCATCATCGAGGACGGCAGGATCGTCGCCGCCGGCAGCGACGTAAGCGTGTCCGAGGATACGCGGCGCATCGATGCGGCCGGTAAGACCGTCACACCGGGCATTTTCGACGCTCACAGCTACATCGGCATCGTCGAGATCAGCCTGGTGCAGGAAACCAACGACTCGGCGCAGATCGGCAACGATTTCGCCGCCGCGTTCGACGTGGCGGATGCGATCAATCCGCGCTCGAGCCTGATTCCCGTCAATCGTATCGAAGGCGTCACGCGGGCCGCGACGGCGCCCGTGTCGATCGCGCCGCCGCCCGGCAGCTTCGCGCAGGGCAAGGTCATCGCCGGGCGCGGCGCCGTCATTCATCTCGGCGGCGGCGACGATTACCTGGTCAGGCGCGGCGCCGCGACGTTCGCGGTGCTGGGCGAGGCAGGACAACTGCTCGCGGGCGGCTCGCGCGCCGCGGCGATCCTGCGGCTGCGCGAGGCGCTCGAGGACGCGCGAGACTTCGCGGGGAATCGCGCCAGCTACGAATCGAACGAGCGGCGCGACTATGCCATCGGGCGGCTGGACCTCGAGGCACTGCAGGACGTGCTCAACCGGGAGAGTCCGCTGGTGCTCGCAGTCAACCGAGCGAGCGACATCAAACGCGTCATCGAGCTCAAGGACAACTTCGCGATCGACGTCGTCGTGCTCGGCGGCGCCGAAGGCTGGCTCGTTGCCGATGACCTCGCGGAGGCCGAGGTGCCGGTCATCCTCGATCCGTACGCGAATCTGCCCACGCGGTTCGAAACGATCGCCGCGACGCTCGAGAATGCCGCACGCCTGCATCGCGCCGGTGTCACCGTGGCTTTCTCGTCAAGCGACTCGCACAATGCGCGCAATCTGAAGCAGGCTGCCGGCAATGCGGTCGCTTATGGCATGCCGTACGAGGCGGCATTGGCTGCGATGACGGTCAATCCCGCACGGATCTACGGCGTCGAGGACAGCTACGGCACGCTGGAACCGGGCATGGACGCCGACGTCGTGATCTGGGACGGCGATCCGCTGGAGGTGACGACGTTCGCGGAGAAGGTCTTCATTCGCGGCGAGGAAATGCCGATGGTCAGCCGCTCCACGCTGCTGCGCGATCGTTACCTCGACCGCGACAATCCGCTCCCGCCTGCGTACAGGACACCGGGCCCCCGCTGAGGCGTTGTAAAACCTCGCTACTACAAAAATCGGACTGGGGCACGATCTCGTGCTCCGTATATTACTGACCCGCGGCGAATGGTTCGCCGCCGGTGACGGCATCGCCTCAAATGCCGGGAGAACAGCAATGAGATACGTCGTGCTTCCGTGCGCCGCGACGCTGCTCCTCGCAGCGGCCGCTCAGGCAAGCCACAATGTTTCGGTCAGCCCGATGCGTGAATTCGAGAACTCGGGCAATGTGCCCGCGGAAGGAGATCATTCCAGGCTGCGGCGCCGGCGACAGGTCGTCGGGATCGAAGTCGACACTTCGGGGCTCGACGTCGCGACGATCAGGGCAAGGGTGTCCCCGCTTACCGATCCTGCGCGTGAGTCGCAAGCCGCACGGTCGAACCTTCACGCCGCCGCGTTGCCAGCGACAGTCGATTTTCGCGACCGGCACGCAGTCTGGAGTACGGAGCGAACATGCTCAGATCCAGCCAGTCGGGAAAGCGCCGGACGAGACGTGGTGGACCCTGCACGAGGATCCTGTCGGCGCGAATTTCCGTGCGCAGATCGCGGAAGCCCCGCCATGCCTCGATGAATCGGCGCAGATCCGATCTCACGCAGACGTCGATCTCGAAACCCGGGCGCTTCAGGCACATATCGACCACTCCGTCCGTGTTGACCAGCCAGAATCGACGGCAATCCTTCGGCGCGCCGGTGAACTCGAACTCGATGACGGTGCGCCCGGACGGCATGGCGGCGGTGTTCAGACGCAAGTGCATGCTCCAGAGAAGAAAGCCCGGATCGAGATCATCGTTCGTCATGTCGCGGGCCCACTGCTGACCCCACACGGCGATATCCGTGATGATGGTTTCCAACGCCTCGCCGGCCGGCGTGGGCACGTATTCATGACCCGAACCGTTCGCCAACGGCCGGCGCCGGACGATCCCGCTGCGTTCGAGCTGACTCAGCCGTTGCGACAGCAGCGTCGCTGACATCCGCGGCAGACCGCGGTGTATTTCGTTGAATCGCCGGTTGCCGTCCACGATCCGGCTGATCACCAGGAGCGTCCACCGCTCACACAGCACCTCGGCGGCCAGCGCCAGTGGGCAATATTGTCCGTAAGTGCTGGACATGCCCCGATTTTCGAACCGGAGGCCCCGACTTGCAACTACAGAATCAGTAGTAGTTTTTCGCGCCGGCCGTGCTCAGGATAGTCGGGCATTCCAAGACACAGGAGCGGAGAACCTCGATGCAAGCGATGTGCCGCAATAGCCGGGGGATCGTTGCCTGCCTGGTGCTGGGCCTCGTCGGCTGCTCGAGCGCCGAAAACGCAGAGCCGCGCGAGTCCGGGCACACGCTGCAGGCGAGCGGCGATGCCGAAGCAGGCTCCGATCAGGTGGATGCCGATCCCGCGATTGAATGGAACCGCGAGATCATCAAGCTGGCGAAGGCGGAGGACGGGTTGCTCACGCTCAAGGGGGTGCGCACAGCGGTCATGGCCCATCTGGCGATGCACGATGCGCTCAATGCCGTTCGTCCTGTCTATGCCTCGTATGCCTGCGATACCGCGGCCGCGGATGCCGATCCCGTGATTGCGGCCGTTCAGGCCGCGTTCGAGGTCGTCGTCAGCCAATATCCGGATCGACGGCCGGAACTGGACCGAATGCGCGAAAAGCAGCTGCTGACGATCTCCGACGGCGCAGGACGTGCCGCGGGCATCGCCCTCGGCAAGGCCTGCGCGGCGGCGATCCTCGAGAGGCGCAATAACGACGGCTGGAACACCGAGGTGGCCTACGAGTTTCATCCGATGGGTCCGGGAGTCTATGCCGAATTCCGGGAACACAGCGGCACACCGCAGGGCTTCGTCTTCGGCGCCGGCTGGGCGAAGGCCAGACCGTTCGTGCTGACTTCGGCGGATCAGTTCCGCGCCCCGCCGCCGCCGGAGATCGACAGTCGCGAGTACCTCGATGCCTACAACGAAGTCAAGACAACAGGACGGATCGAGAGCCGCACGCGAAGCGCCGACCAGACACACCTGGCTTTATGGTGGAAGGACTTTGCCGAGAACTCGATGAATAAGCTGGCCCGGGAGCTGACGAATGCCGAGACGATGGACCTCTGGACGGCTTCGCGCCTGTTCGCTCTGATCAATGCCGCCATCTACGACGGCTACGTGAGCGTGTTCGAGAACAAGTACTTCTACAACCATTGGCGACCGTACACGGCGATTCGCTGGGCTGAGCACGACGGCAATCCCGATACCGTCGCCGATCCCGACTGGAACAACACGCATGGACACACGTACGCCTTTCCGTCCTATCCTTCCGCGCACGGCACCGTCTGTGCCGCTGCATTGACGATCTTTACAAAGACGTTCGGAGACGGCTATCCGTTCACCATGACTACGGAAGTTGTAGACAGCGCCGGTCCCATGTCGCCGAAGATGAAGATGGATCCGCCGACCCGCTCTTTCGAGAGTTTCTCGGCAGCGGCGCGCGAATGTGCCCTGTCACGCGTCTATCTCGGCATCCATTTCCGTTACGACTCGACGGAGGGCACCCGGCTCGGCGAACGCATCGGGAATTACGTCTGGGAGAATAGTCTCCGACCGGTCCACGCGCGCACGGATTCGCAGCGGACCGGCGCGACGCATTCGCTGCGGACCGACCCCGGACGGTCCGGCAGACAGCCGGTAATATACACGCGAAAAGTGACGGTGGTCAGACAACGATGACGATCATGACCGATCTGTCCGCCTTTCCGGTCGCCCGCAAATGGCCGGCAAGATATCCCGACCGGATTCAGCTTTATTCGGTGCCGACGCCGAACGGCGTCAAGGCTTCGATCATGCTCGAGGAGACGGGTCTCGCCTACGAGCCGCATCTCGTTCGGTTCGAAGCCAAAGATCAACTCAGCCCGGAGTACCTGTCGCTCAATCCCAACGGCAAGATCCCGTCCATCATCGATCCGCACGGCCCGAACGACGAACCCATGCCGCTCTTCGAATCCGGCGCGATCCTGCTGTATCTCGCCGAAAAAACCGGCCGGTTCATTCCGGAGGACGCAGCGCGTCGCTATGAATCAATCCAATGGCTCATGTTTCAGATGAGCGCCGTAGGTCCGATGTTCGGTCAGGTCGGTTTCTTCCACAAGTTCGGCGGCCGGGAATACGAGGACAAGCGGCCGCGTGACCACTATGTCGAGGAATCGCGGCGCCTGCTCGGCGTGCTCGATCAGCGGCTTCAGGATCGCCCATGGATGATGGGCGATGAATACACCATCGTGGACATCTCCATATTCCCGATGGTTCGTAATCTGATCGGTTACTACAAGGCTGGCGATCTGGTCGGCATCAGCGAATTTGCGAACATTGCGCGGACGCTCGATGCCTTTATGGCGCGGCCCGCGGTCGCCACCGGGATTGCGATTCCCGGACGTTGAACGGGCGTCGATCAGCTCGACAACGCAAGTGACCTAATTCCGCAATACCTCGCCCAGGACGCGAGTGGCCTCGAGCAGGCGCCGTTCGGTCGAACCGCCGAAGCCCAGCAGCAATCCCTTCCGACGGGCCGGTCCCGCATAACACGTGGAGAGCGCCGTCGCCGTCAAGCCGCGCCCGGCCATGCGCCGGACGACGTCATTATCGTCGAGCCCTTCTGACAGCAGCGCCGCCACGTGGAGCCCGGCGTCGGCGTTGTGAACCGTAAGCCGGTCCCCGCAGTGCCGAGCCAGACCGGTGAGCAACGCGTCGCGCCGTTCAAGGTACAGCCCGCGCATGCGGCGAAGATGTCGGGCGAAGCGACCCTCGCGCAGAAACTGCGCGAGCGCCAGCTGGTACAGCGAGGGGGATAAGAGATCGAACGCTTCCCGCGCGTCCACGAAACGCTGCCAGAGCGACGGCGGCACGACGATGTAACCGACGCGCACGGCGGGAAAAAGCACTTTGCTGAACGTGCCGATATAGATCACCCTCTCGTGCGCGTCCATCCCCTGGAGCGCGCCGAGCGGCCGGCTGACGTAGCGATACTCGCTGTCGTAGTCGTCCTCCAGCACCCATGCCCCCCGGCGCACGGCCCAGTCCAGCAGCGCAAGGCGGCGGGCGGCGGTCATCGACGTTCCCAGGGGATACTGATGTGACGGTGTGACATACGCCGCGCGCACCCGTCCGCCGCGCTTTCGAAGCGAGGTCACGCTCATGCCTTCCTCGTCCACCGGTATCGGCACCAGCTCTGCTCCGGCTGCAAGCAGCGCCGACCTCGCTCCGGGATAGCCAGGCTCCTCCAGCGCAACGCGGTCGCCGCGTGCCAGCAGCACCGCCATGGCCAGGCGGAGGGCCGCCTGGGAACCGGAAACGATGAGGATCTGCCCGGCCTCGCACCGGACGGCGCGCGCCGCGCGTAAATGCTCTGCAATGGCCTCGCGCAGGGGAACCAGCCCGGCCGGATCGCCGTAGGCCATTTGCTCGTGCGTCAGCGTGTGCGCGTGGCGCGCCACCAACCGGGCCCACGCGGCATGGGGAAACTCGTCCAGCGCCGGAAGACTCATCCGGAATGGGCCCAACCTGCCTTCGTCGCGGGCCCGGGGCGGCAATCGGGGCACCCGGCGAGCCGCGCTCCGGCGAGCTGCGGGGGCCTGGAGCGCAGGGGAATGCAGGAGGTCGTCGGGGAGCGCGGCGCTGACGAAGGTGCCGGACCCGACCCGGCCGTCGAGGTAGCCCTCGTGCAGCAATTGGTCATATGCCGTGAGCACCGGCAGGCGCGACACTTGGAGCTCCAAGGCCAGGGTACGGGTCGAGGGAACACGCTGGCCGGGGCGGAGCAGGCCATCGAGGATGGCTCGCCGGAGCCCGTCGTAGATCTGGCGGTGGAGGGAGATGCCGGCGGACCGGTCGACGAGCAGGTGCAAAGTGGTCATTGCACCAATATACCAATTGGCGATGGCTACATGACCGGTTGCTCTGATATTGACAGGCGTTCAGACGAATCGTGAGGAACCCGTGATGGACGTGCTCGAACATTCGAGAATTTGCCGCCTGCTATGCAGCCTGATCGTCACCTTGCTACCCGTTCCGGGGCCCGCTCAGACGAATTCGGACACGTCGAAATCCTCTCCATCGCAAGCTTCCGAGGCTCGCGACGGGCAACACGATTTCGATTTCGAGTTCGGTACCTGGAAGACTCACCTGAAGCGCCTCCAGAATCCCCTGACCGGCTCCAGGACGTGGGTCGAATACGAAGGCACGTCCGTCGTCCGAAAGGTGTTGAACGGCCGCGCCAATCTGGTCGAGCTCGATGTCGAAGGCCCGTCAGGCCGCATCGAAGGGCTGAGCCTGCGTCTTTACAATCCCGAAGCCCGCCAGTGGAGCCTCAATTTCTCGAGCCTCAGGACCGGTACCTTGAGCCCTCCTGTGATCGGCGCGTTCGAGGATGGACGCGGCGAATTCTACGGGCAGGAAATGCTCAACGGTCGAGCGATCCTCGTTCGATTCATCATCTCCGACATCACGCCGACTTCTGCCCGATTCGAACAGGCATTCTCGGATGACGGCGGCAAGACCTGGGAAGTCAACTGGATCGCGATAGACACCCGCGTGAACGACGAATCCGACGAACCGGCCTGAGCCCCGCCGGTTTCGGTCGCTCACCGGATCAAGCGGCCGGGGCGTCCGGGCTGTTGCGCGCCCGCCCTACTTCGGCGAGCAGATTGTGCTTGCGCAGGCACGCGCGCAGCTGATGATAGGTGAGACCCAGCGCTTCCGCCGCCACGCGCTGGTTGAAGCGGCATTCGTCCATCGCGTGACGGATGTACTCGATCTCGAGGTCCGCCAGCTCCTGCTTCAGATCGCACGGCAACAGCGGATCTGAAGCTGCGGGAAGGTCGCCGTCAAAAGTGGGCGATCTCGCGGGACCCGCCGGAGTTTCAGACGCCGGCGCGGCAGACGGCTTGCGTTTCGGTATGAACGGCGAATCGAACGGATCGAAGTGGATGCGGTCGATGCGCACGTCGGGCTTCGTCAGGCGGTAGACGGAACGCTCGACCGCGTTCTTGAGCTCGCGCACGTTGCCGGGCCAGTGATAGCTCAGCAGCGTCGAGGCCGCGCGCAGCGTGAATCCCGGAAAGTACGAGCGCTGCAGCTCGCTGGTCATGTTGACGGCGAAATGCTGCGCCAGCTCGAGAATGTCATCCCGGCGCGCGCGCAACGGCGGCGCGACGATGACGTCGAACGCGAGCCGGTCGAGCAAGTCCTCGCGGAACGCGCCTTCGTCCGCCAGCGAAGGCAAATCGGCATTGGTCGAGCCGACTATGCGCACGTCCACGCGAATCGTCTTGCTGCCGCCGACACGCTCGAACTCACCGTACTCGATGACGCGCAGAATCTTCTCCTGCATGCGCAGCGGAACGGTCGCCAGCTCGTCGAGGATCAGCGTGCCGCCGTCGGCGCGCTCGAAGCGACCGACGTGGTCGCGCGTCGCGCCGGTGAATGCGCCGGCTTCGTGACCGAACAGTTCCGATTCGAGAATGCTCTCGGTGAGTGCGGCGCAGTTCAGCTTCACCAGCGGCTGTTCCCACCGCGTGGACAGGTAGTGCAGGCGAGCGGAAAAGAGTTCCTTGCCGGTGCCGCGCTCGCCGATGACGAGCACGGGCTTGGCAAGTGGCGCGGCGCGCGAAACGTGCTCGAGCGCCTCCAGAAAGGCGGGTGCCTGACCGATGATCGGCGTGGCCTCGGGGCGTTGCGCTTCCATTTGAGAATTGTAACTATAAAGTAGTGTAAACAGTCAATAATTGACCAGAGAAGCCGAGATTTTGGTACCAGGAATTTCGGCGCGATACCGATAAATCTTTTACATTCAATAGCTTATTGAAGCGACCAGCGCTTGGCACAAAAGCTGCTATCAGGGAGCCAGGACCGATGCAGACCACCGCAATTGAGTTGTCGTCATCTGTCATGTGTTATCCGAACGAGGTGCAGGAGCATGGGCATTTTTTCCAGATTCAGCGACATCGTGAACTCGAACATCAACGCCATTCTCGACAAGGCCGAGGACCCGGAGAAGATCGTCCGGCTCATGATCCAGGAGATGGAGGACACGCTGGTCGAGGTCCGCTCGACCGCCGCGCGGGCGATCGCCGACAAGAAGGAGCTCAATCGCCGGCTCGGCGCCGTCGAGCGCGAGGAGTCCGACTGGCAGCGGAAGGCCGAGCTTGCGATCGGCAAGGGTCGGGACGACCTGGCCAAGTCGGCGCTGATCGAGAAAGGGCGGGTCGCCGCGCACGCCGAATCGCTGCGCAGCCAGTACGAGTCGATCGACGACGGCTTGAGCAAGCTCAATGACGACATCGCCCGTCTCGAGGAGAAGCTGGCCGACGCGAAGTCGCGGCAGAAGGCGCTGCTCGCACGTCATCGCACGGCGAACCACCGCCTGGAAGTGCGCAAGAAGATCCACGACTACAAGATCGAGGACGCGCTGGTCCGCTTCGAGCAGTTCGAGCGCAAGATGGAGGACGTGGAAGGCCGCGTGGAAGCCTACGACCTCGGACTCAAGAAGGACCTGCGCCAGCAGTTCGTGAGCCTCGAGTCCGAGGAAGCCGTCGAGAAGGAGCTGTCGGCGCTGAAGGCGAGGGTTGCCAAGAAGACTTCTGCAGCCCAGTAAACTTCACGCGGACGGGGAACAACAATGAGTGAAGTCATCGGTATCGTTTTTGTAAGCCTCGTCCTGCCGCTGGCCGTCATCCTGCATTACGTCACCAAATGGAAGGCGACCCGCTCGTTCACCAGCGAAGACGAGAAGATGCTGGAGGATATCTGGGAAAGCGCGCAGCGGATGGAGAGCCGGATCAACACGCTGGAGACGATTCTCGACGACAAAGTGCCCGACTGGAGGAAGAAGACATGAGCACCGAACCGTGGTACCGCATCAGCGAATTCCTGAAGCGCCTGTACCGCGATCAGGAGAACGGAATCCTGATGGGCGTGTGCGCCGGACTCGCCGATTACTTCGAGTGGCCCATTATCGCCGTGCGAGTGGCGGCGGGTGCCCTGTTGATCTTCTGGTTCCTGCCGACGCTCGTCGTATACATTACCGCCGGGTTGTTGCTGAGGGATCGGCCGCTTCGGTACCGTGGGTCGACGGATGAGTACGAGTTCTGGCGGCACGACAGCCGCCAGGCGAGCGGGAGATGAGCATGCGAGACGAGTACGACGAGGCGCTGTTGCCGCGCCGGCTGTATCGGGATTCGAAAAACGGCATGATCTGCGGCGTCTGCGCCGGCATCGCCGAGTACTTCGGCTTCGACCGGAGCATCACGCGTATTGCGGCCGCGGTGGCGCTGATCTTTTTCATGCCCGGCGTGTTGCTCATCTACTTCGGCCTGTGCGTGATTCTGCCTCGCAAGCCTGAAGTGCTCGAGCATCCGGATCGGGATGCGCGTTTTGCACAGTCGGTCCGCTTCTCGCCGCAGGACACGCTCTCCAATGTGCGCTATAAATTCCGCGACATGGAAGCCCGCCTGCGCCGCATGGAACGCTATGTCACCTCGCCGCGCTACAAGCTCGACGAGGAGTTCAGAGATCTCGAAGACCGGCCTTGAGGAGCGCTGACAGTGAATGCATTCGAGTTCGTACTGATACTGGTATTCATCATCACCGTGGCCAGCCTCATCAAGCACCGTGACCGGCAGAGAGCCCATTCGCGCAAGGCCACGCCCGAGACCGATGCGAACCTCAGACGCATCGACGACCTCGAGCACCGCATCCAGGTGCTGGAAAGGATCGTCACCGATCGCAACTTCGATCTGAAGCGCCAGTTCGAGGATCTCGAGCGCGGCTGATCGGGCCGGTCCGGCTTCCGGACCGGCTACCGGCGAAATCGCTCCAGGGCCGAATCTCGCCGGCGCACACCACTTTTCCTCCCGGCTTGAACCCTCCCACGGGCGATCGGGACGCTGCCACGGCCGCCCATTGCATTCACCGAACGGAACAGGTTGATGACTCGCTATATTCCGCTGCTGCTCACCCTCGCCGCATTCCCGCTGCACGCGTTCGCTCATGAACCGGCGCCGCCCGGCGCATGCCATGCGGGCGCCTACACCATGTCGGACGGCTCGCACCTGCTGATTGAGCCGAGCGACGCGCCCAACCTGCGCTATCGCTTCCTGAACGGACGCTCCGGCAAGCTCTTTCCCGTCGCGCCCGGCCGATATGAATCCGGCGAAGGCTGGTCGGTGCGCGAGCCGATGACCGTCCGTGTCAGGTTCGGCGCCTGCGACGAAGGCGCCGTTCGCTTCAGCCGCGAAGGTTCGCCCGGGCTCGAAGGCGGCAAGGTCCCGCTACCGATTCGGCCGATCGAATTCGAAAGCGGCGGCTCGACGTTCTACGGTGAGCTCGTGATGCCCGTCCGGCGAGAGCCTCGCGCCGTCGTCGTGTTGCAATACGGCAGCGGTCGGGAATCGGCGGTCGTCAACAACTACGTCCAATACCTCCTGCCCTTGAAGGACATCGCCGTCTTCGTCTTCGACAAGCGCGGCACGGGCCGTTCGTCCGGCGGCTACACCATCGATATCGGCACGCTCGCCGATGACATGGTGGCGGCCGTTCGCGCCGTGCGCGCGCAAACCGAAGCGACCCGCATGCCCCTGGGGCTGATGGGCGAGAGCCAGGGCGGATGGGTGGCGCCCCTGGCCGCCAGGAAACTTGCCGTCGCGGACGAGCCGGTCGATTTCGTCGTGGTGAGCTATGGTCTCGCGATCAGCATGCTGGAGGAGGACCGCCAGGAGGTCGCGCAAAGCCTGCGCGCACACGGCTGCGGCGCGGACGTGCTCGCAATCGGCGACGAAATCCACCGGGCGGCCGCGCGCGTCATGCTCTCGCGCTTCGACGACGGGCTGCGGGAGCTCGAAAGCCTGAAGGCCGCCTGGCGGGACGAACCGTGGTTCGAGCATCTGGGGGGCGATTTCACGAGCGTGCTGGCTTCGACGCCTGCGGAGCGCATGGACGAAGCGCGGGCGTTGTTCGATTTCCCGTATGACCTTGCTTACGACCCGTTGCCGGTGATCGCCGGGCTAACGGTGCCGCAGCTCTGGATACTCGCGGGCCGCGACACCGAAGCGCCGCACGAGTCGACGCTCGGCCGGTTGCGCAAGCTCGAAGAGCGGGGTCTGCCGATCGACATCTCCGTGTTCCCGGACGCCGAGCACGGCATGATCGCCGTCGGGACGGACGAAGGGGCAGGGCATCTCGCAGGCCGCACCGTCGAAGGCTACTTCGAGCTCCTCTTCGACTGGATCGGCCGGCAGAACGGGTCACCGTAATATCGGGCGCCTTCGGAAGACGCGACCGGCTGTTACAGGGCACCAGGTTGACGGATTTGCCGTGCCCTGCCGGGTCTGCTGCAATGGCCGGATGAACGGGATTTCACGCGCCTCGCGGCAGTGAGGCGATTCTGAGAGCTGCGTCCCGCGCCGCGGCTGTGGAGTTGCGCGGCGTTCACAAGCACTATGAAGAGTCCGGGCAGCGGCATCCGGTCCTCTCGGGGATCGACCTGCGGGTCGATGCCGGCGAGGCGGTCGCGATTGTCGGCCGCAGCGGCTCGGGCAAGTCCACGCTGCTCAATCTCATCGGCGCGCTGGACGAGCCGAGCGCCGGAGACATCGTCATCTCCGGCACCAGTCTGCGCGGGCTCGACGAGACCGGCCGCGCGCTGCTCAGACGCGAACGCATCGGCTTCGTGTTCCAGTTCTTCAACCTCATACCGACCTTGACGATCGAGGAAAACCTGCGCCTGCCGCTCGAGCTCGGCAATGCCGGCGTTGAAAACGCGGGCGACCGCGCAGGGAAATGGCTGGACGCAATCGGTCTCGGAGATCGCGCGGCGAGTTTTCCCGAAATGCTTTCCGGCGGCGAGCAGCAGCGAGTGGCCGTGGCGCGCGCGCTCGTTCATGGGCCGGCTTTGCTGCTCGCAGACGAGCCGACCGGCAATCTGGATGCCGATACCGCCGAGATCGTGCTGAATCTGATCGCGCGCATGTGCCGCGATTCGGGCAGCACGTTGATCATCGCGACGCACAGCCTGGAACAGGCGGCGCGGTTCGATCGGCGATATCGAATCGACCAGGGGCGCCTGACCGCGTGCTGATCGCGCGGTCCAGCCGGCGCTTTCTGCTGCGTCATCCCGGGCAGCTCGGGCTGGCGCTCGCGGGCATCGCTGCCGGCGTGGCGGTCGTGGTCGGTGTCGAGCTGGCCGGCGTCAGCGCCGAACGCGCCTTCACGCACTCGGTAGCGCTCGTCGCGGGCAACGCGACGCATGAGATCGTCGGCACGGGCGGCCGGATTCCGGAGGCGCTGTACACGCGTCTGAGCATCGACCTCGGAATCGATCGAGCCGCGCCCGTCGTCGAAGGCCAGGTCCGAATCGCAGAGTTGCCCGACGCGCCGGTGACTTTGCTCGGCCTCGATCCATTCGCCGAGGCGCCGTTTCGGGATCTCATGGCGCCGGGCACGGATGACCGTGCGTCGATGATTCGCCTGCTCGTCGAGCCGCGCACCGTCCTTCTTCCCCGGCCGCTGGCGGAACGTCTTTCGGCGGCGTTCGGTGACAAGCTGCACCTGCGCATCGGCGGCGAGACGGTTGCCGTGACAGTCGTCGGCATCGTCACACCCGATCCCGCGCGCGCGCGACTGGCGGGCGATCTCGTGCTCGCCGACATCACCACCGTGCAGGAGCTGCTGGGACTGGCAGGCCAGCTCAGCCGCATCGATCTCATCCTCGGCGCGCGCGAGGCCGAGACGCTCGCCGATGTGAACCTCGGCAGTGCGTCGCTCGTGTCGTCGCCCGCGCGCAGTCGCGCGCTGGTGGAAATGACACGCGCGTTCCGCACCAACCTGACGGCTTTGTCGCTGCTCGCGCTTCTGGTCGGCGCATTCCTGATCTACAGCACGATGTCGTTTCTCGTGGTGCAGCGGCGTCGCCTGTTCGGTCTGCTCCGTGCGATCGGCGTCAGCCGCGGCGAGCTGTTTCGCCTCGTGTTGAGCGAGACAGCCGTCATCGCGTTGGCCGGCACGCTGGCCGGGCTCGCGCTCGGCACGCTGCTCGGCAGCGGCCTGGTCGCGCTCGTGACGCGCACCATCGAGGATCTTTACTTCGAAGTGGGCTATGCACCGCTCTGGCTGGATGCCGGCGTGCTGGCAACAGGCTGCGCCCTCGGCCTCGGCATTTCGCTGCTCGCCGCATTCGCGCCGGCGCGCGAAGCGGCCGCCTCACCGCCCCGCGCCGTGTGGAGTCGCGTCGCGTCGGAAGCAAGCGCGCGGGCGCGTTTGCCGCGGCTATTGCTGCTTTCGGCCGCGTTCGGGTTGTCCGCACTGGCCGCGTTCCAGTTCTCCGGCCGGTCGCTGACCGGTGCGTTTTTCGGATTGTTCTGCGTCATCGCGGCTGTTGCTCTGGCGACACCCGCCGCGACGATGCTGCTCATGGCCGGCATCGTTCGGCTCTTCGGCCGGCGGATCGGCTTGACGGGCCGTTTCGCAGCGCGCAGCGTCGTTTCCGGATTGAGCCGCACCGGCGTGGCGACGGCCGCGCTCGCCGTGGCCGTGGCGACGGTGATCGGCATCGGTGTCATGATCGAGAGTTTTCGCGCGAGCGTGTCCGAATGGCTGGAGACGACCTTGCGCGCGGATTTTTATATCAGCGCCGAAGAGGGCTCGCGCAAGGCACTTGATGATTCGCTTGCCGCGCGCGTCGCATCGCTGCCCGGAGTGCGAAGCGTGAGCCGGACGCGCCGGACGCGCGTTCCGACCGACGGGGGCGAGCTGCGCGTCTGGGGCATCGATGCGGGAACGACCGGCTGGCAGCCGCGAATCATTGCCGGAGATGCCGCATCGGCGTGGGCGCGATTCGAGGCGGGCGACGGGGTGCTCGTGTCGGAGCCTTTCGCGCGGCGCCACGGCACTGCGGTGGGCGATCGGCTGACGCTGCCCGGAATCGACGGTGCGCGTGCCTGGCCGGTTGCAGGCGTGTTCGTCGACTACACCACGGATCAAGGTGTCGTTGCGCTGGCGCTCGATACCTATCGCGCCCATTTTTCCGATCGGGCGCTGTCGGGCATCGCCGTGTATCTGGCGCCGAATGCAGCGGCGGCGGAGGTGCGCTCGGCGCTGGCGAACGTGCAATCGCAAATGCCGGGCTTACGCCTGGCTTCGAACCGGGAAATCCGCGCCGCGTCGCTGGAGATTTTCGAGCGCACGTTCACGGTGACCGGCGTGCTGCGACTGCTCGCCGGCTGCATCGCGTTGCTCGGCATTTACAGTGCGCTGCAGGCGCTCTCGCTCGAGCGCCGTCCCGAAGTTGCCGTGCTCAGAGCCGTCGGCTTCACGCCCGCCGAGGTGCGCCGGCATGTCCTCGCGCAGACCGCGCTGCTCGGCCTGTCGGCTGCGGCTGTCGCGCTGCCGCTCGGCATCGCGCTCGCGTGGATTCTCGTACGCGTCATCAACGAGCGCGCCTTCGGCTGGAGCATGGCATTCGAGCTGTCGCCCGCGCCGATCTGGCAGGGCGCTGCGCTGGCGCTCGCCGCCGCGTTGCTCGCCGGCCTGCGCCCCGCCTTCGTTCTCGCGCAGGGCCCGCCGGCCGAGCATTTGCGGACGGAGTGAACGTGAACGGCCGTGCACTGGCACTGACACTCGGCGCGATCACCTTCGCGCTGGTCGTCGCGTGGCTGATGCTGCCGCCGGATGGCGGTCGGGATGACTCGCCCGGCGTCGCGCGACTGCTGGGCGATTCGCCGTCCGGCGAATTCGCCCAGGCGACTGAGCCCGGTGCGATCCGCTTTCCGGCCGATCACGGCCCGCATCCGGACTACCGCACCGAATGGTGGTATGTCACCGGCAATCTGCGAAATGCGGCGGGCCGACACTTCGGCTTCCAGATCACGTTCTTCCGCTTCGCGCTCGCGGTGGAAGCGCCGGAGCGTGACTCCGCATGGGCCGCCGACCAGGTTTACATGGCGCATTTCGCCGTGACGGACACGGCCGGCCGCCGGCATATCGCCGCGGAGCGATTCGACCGCGCAGCGCTCGGCCTTGCCGGTGCGAAGGTGGAGCCGTTTCGCGTCTGGCTAGGCGACTGGTCCGCCGCGAGCGCGGGTAAAGAGTTTCTCCCGCTGCGGCTGAACGCGCGCGACAAGTCGATGGCACTGGATTTGACGCTGACAACCTCGAAGCCCGTCGTGCTCAACGGTGACGCGGGCCTGAGCCGCAAGGGCCCGGCGCCCGGCGACGCATCCTATTATTACTCGTTCACACGCCTCGCGGCCTCAGGCGGGATAACCGTCGACGGCGAAAGCTTCGATGTCGAAGGCCGCGCCTGGTTGGACCGCGAGTGGAGCAGCGGTGCGCTCGGTGAGCACCTGTCGGGCTGGGACTGGTTCGCGCTGCAGCTCGATGACGGCACCGACATCATGTTCTACCGGTTGCGGCGTAAGGACGGCGACGTCGATCCGTTCAGCGCCGGCTCGCTCGTGGCGGCGGATGGTTCACGCCGCGCGCTCGGCGCCCACGATGTCACCATCGAGAGCAGCGGCTCATGGACCAGCCCCGACAGCGGCGTGACCTACCCGATGGGCTGGCGGCTCCGGTTGCCGAACGAAAGCATCGTCCTCGACGTGCAACCGTACGTCGAAGCGCAGGAAATGGATCTCAGCGTGCGTTACTGGGAAGGCGCGGTGCGCGTGGCAGGAGGCAATGGAGGAAAAGCCGCGACGGGCGAAGGCTATGTCGAGCTGGCCGGGTACGGCGAGGAAGAAGCGGCAGGCCTGGGAAGATAGGAATGTCCCTATGCGAACAAAGCCAGGTAGCGGTCGGTGCCCTGCTGCTGTTGCAGCAGCAGCTCGAGGTAGTCATCGGCGCTCATGGGGTCGCCGAACAGATGTCCCTGCGCGTAGTTGCACCGCCGCTTGCGCAGGAACGACAACTGCTCTTCGTTCTCCACGCCCTCCGCGACGACCTCCATGTTGAGGCTGCGGCCCATGTCGATGATCATCGACACGATGGTCGCGTCGTCGGGGTCCGTGGCGGCGTCCCGCACGAACGACCGGTCGATCTTGAGCGTGCCGATCGGGAACTGCTGCAGGGAGCTGAGCGACGAGTAGCCGGTGCCGAAGTCGTCGATCGACAGGTGCAAGCCCATGGCGAACAGCTCGCGCAGGATGCCGACGGTCCGCTCGGCATCCTGCATGAGCGTCGTCTCCGTGATCTCGAGCTCGAGCCGCTGCGGCGCCACGCCATGGCGGCCGAGGATCGTCGCGATGCGCTGCCGGATGTTCGTCTGCCGGAGCTGCTTCAACGAGAAATTGACGGCCACGCGCCCGGGTGACGGGATCGAGCTCTGCCAGAGCTTGTAATCGGAGCAGACCCGATCGAGCACCCATTCGCCGATGTCGAGGATCATGTTGGTCTCCTCGGCGAGCGGGATGAACTCCGACGGACCGATGGTGCCGTGTCCCGGCAGCTCCCAGCGCAGCAATGCCTCGGCGCCGACCACGACGCCATTGCTCAGGTCGTACTTCGGCTGATACTGCAGCATCAGCTCGTTGCGCTCGAACGCGCGGCGCAGCTTGCTCTTCATCATCAGCCGGTCGACCGCCTGCGCATTCATCTCCGGCGTATAGCATTCGAAGTTGTTGCCGCCGATCTGCTTGGCGTGGTACATCGCCGCGTCGGCGTTGCGGATCAGGTCGATGACATTGTCCGCATCCGCGGGGTACGTCGCGATACCTATGCTGGCGGTCAGGAACACCTCGCTGTCCTGCACGCGGAACGGATGGCCGAGCGAACGGAGCAGCGCGTGCGCCACTTGCGCGACCTCGGTGGAGACGTTCCGCTCGGCGTTCAGCCGGTCGAGAATGACTGCGAACTCGTCGCCGGCGAGCCGGCCGACGATCGCGCCCTTGGGCACGGCGGCCAGAAGCCGCGCCGTGGCCGTTTCCAGGCTCGTGTCTCCCGCGAGATGGCCGAACGTATCGTTGATGTCCTTGAAGCGGTCGAGATCGATGTAGAGCAGCGCGACGCCATGGCGTTGGCGCCGCGCCCGGGCAATCGCCTGCTGCAGCAGATGCTGGAACTGCATGCGATTCGGTACCTTGGTGAGCGGATCGTAGTGAGCCAGGAAACGAATGCGCTTCTCGGCCTTCTTGCGCTCGGTGATGTCGCGGGCCACGAGGATCTTGCCCTCGAACTGCGGATCGTCGGTGCTGATCGGCGAGCTCGACAGCGAAACGGGGATGTGCCGGCCGGTGCGTGTGACGAAGGTGGATTCGAGCACGTCGACGGACATCTGGCTGACCGAAAGATCGAGTTGCCGGTCCTCGGGCAGCAGGGACTGCAACGGCTGGCCGAGCAGCTCCGGCTCGCTGTAGCCGAACATCGTCATCGTGCTCTGGTTCACGCGCTTGATGATGCCGTCGGGCGAGATGACTATGACCGCATCGTTCATGCTCGCCAGCAGCTTGTCCAGATAGTCGCGCGAGCTGCTCGTCTTCTTGAGCTCGCGGATGATGGCGTCGAGGGCCTGCGCCAGCTCGCTGAGCTCGTCCTTGCGCCGCATTTGCAGGCGCTCCTCCGGCGGCGCCTGGCTGAGCAGCGCCGCGCGGCGCGTCAGCTCGCGCAGGGGAACTATGATGCGTTGCGCGCCGTGGCGGGCGAACAGCATGCCGATGATCGTCAGGATGCCGCTGGTGATCACGATGAGCACGAGGCTTCGCTTCAACTGACGGCGGTCGACCTCGCGGATATCCCGGCCGACGTTGCCGAGCGCGCCGTTCAGCGAATCCAGCGAAAGCGTCAGTTGAACGCGGCCGAGCTCGCTGCCTGCCGCGCGCACCGGCGCGCTCACGAGCAGCGTATCGTCGGTCCACAGCGGCTCTTCGAGCGCAGGATCGATCGGCGCGGCATTCGGTTCCTCCGCGGCCGTATCGAGAACTACTGCGCCGGCGCTGTCCGTGATTACCAGCCGTCTTACGTCATCGCGCGCGAGCGCGATGTCCGCGATGGCAAAGATGGAAGCGGGATCTTCGGCCGCAAGCGGCGCCGCAAGCCGGTCCGCCGTGTCGAGGGCAGTGAGCTGCGCGCGCGACAACAGGCCGTCGCGCAGTGTCGTTTCGTTGCTGCTGACGGCGAGCCGCCGCAGCTCGTCGGTAAAAACGCGAAAATCGGTCAGCAGGATGGCGGACAGGATGATCGCCGTTCCGGCCGTCAGCCCGACCGCGAGCAGGAGTTGCTTGAGCTGCAGACGCTGCAGCTTCACGCGGCGGCTCCCGTCTCCATGCCATCGAGCCGTGTGTAGTCCGAATATCGTTTCATGATCCGTACCGGTCCGTCTGCGCGCGGACGCACGCCTGCCTGTTTGTTCTTATTGTTCCCGGCACTCCGGGGCAGCAGACCACAGTTGGCGGTCGGCGCGCCAGTCTTTTTAACATAAAACGGCCATTTCCGGATAAAAACCCGGAATTCACGCGGGCTCGATTACCTTGTTTTGTTTGGACCCCGTGCGAAGGAACGCGTTGCAGCAATAATACGGGCCGCCGGCCCACTACTTCTGTGCCCACTCACCGCCTTCGTTCCGATAGAACCACCCTTTGCGCGCGCGGGCGATCCACCGTTCCGCGAACGTCGCCCGAACGCGGCTTTCCCACTCCGGGTGCCCGTTGGCCTGCGCAATCTCTCGATAGAGGTTGTTGCGATCCGCGTTCTCGTCGGCAACGAGCTGGCGTACGCGATTGCGCTCCGGCAGCGGCACCAGATTCCGATCGCGGAAGTCGATCGTGGCATCGGCGGAAAGGCCGATCGCGCCCGATTCGAAATATGGCTCCAAAGCAGGGAAGCGTTGCGCCATCGAGGAGACCAGAGCATCGATTGCCGGGGTGGATATATCGAAATCCGCCTGTGCATGAGCGGCCGGCACCGCCATTGCGAGCGCCGTCGAGACGGCGTGTGCGAAAAGATTCGTCGCGGGCTTCGGCACGATGCCCGTGGTCGGCGGTTCGACGGCACGCGGCTGCGCCGGTGGCTGCTCGCCCCACACATTGTCGATGACCCTGTCGGCCGCGCGTTCGGCCGCCGCCTCCGGGAAGTACACATTGATGGTTACGCAGGCTGCGAGGAACAGCCCGGCAAGGCTCAGCCGGACGAGAGTTTTGCGCCCCATGCTTCGTCTCCGCGGATTTATGATGGTGATTGTAGCCAATAGGCGCGGCGAATTCCCCCGGCCGGCCATTTCGGTTCGTCACTGAGACCACTCCGCGGTTTCTAGCGAACGACGACTGCGTCGGCTTCCGCGAGACTCGAGAGCTGCTCGAGCAACACCGGCCAGTCGACAAGCTCCGCGTGGCCTATGACGTCGATGCGCGGCAACCATTTGCCTTCGACGATGTAGTAGCCGCCCGTCGGCGCCGGACCGACGCCCTGC
This sequence comes from Gammaproteobacteria bacterium, assembly GCA_050740235.1. Classification (GTDB taxonomy): domain Bacteria; phylum Pseudomonadota; class Gammaproteobacteria; order Steroidobacterales; family JACDCP01; genus JACDCP01. The sequence goes on along the minus strand of JBOIDB010000072.1, from coordinate 14,060 downwards.
ATGTGGCACACGCCGTTTCGGAGCCGGCAGCCGAGGCCGAGACGCGCATAGGCGAAATTCTCGAAGAACTGCAGGAAGCCGCTCGACAGGGCCGCCGTCGCGCCGCCGCCGCCCAGGCTCGAGATGCTTTCCACCGCGCGCTGGCTGATGCGGTGCCGCAGCTCGTCGTCCGGCGGCGTGTACAGGCGCGCGTCGAAAGCGATGGGCGTCCAGCGGAAAAGGCGCAGATTCTCGATATCGCCATCGAGGCCGCCTTCGATGCGGCCGATCTCGAAGGTATTCGTCACGGACTCGAGGTTCAGTCCGCGCAGCCGGACGTCCGCGGCGAGCCGGGGCAGCGTGCCGAACGGATCGCGCAACCGCAGATTGCCGACCGTGATCGTGCCGCCGAACACGTCGGCCGTCAGGTCGCCGCCCAGGGTAACCGCGCCGTCCGCATAGCTAAGGTCGGGTATCCGACCGGAAAGCTGCCCCGACAACGACGGCCAGTCGAGCGCCGCCGTCAGCGCGCGCATGTCGAGCGGCTCGAGCTCGGCGTCGAAGGCGATCTCGAGCTCCGGCAGGCCGAACCGGCTGACGGCAAGCTCGCGAACTAGCAGGCTGCCGTCGAGCACGGGAAGCGCCAGGGGCTCGAGCAGCCGGAATGCCCGCCCGCCGGTTTCGGCCGCGAGCCCGGCCGCGCCGAAGCCGATGCCGAACACGAAGCCACCGTCCCATGAAAGACGCGAGACATTCACCGCCGCCCCCCCGTCGTCCCAATGCAGCGACCCGTTCAGACCGTAGACGGCAAAGCGCCTTCCCGTATCGTCGATGCTCAGGTCGTGCGCCGTGAGCGCGATGCGTTGCGCGCCTTGCTCCGCGAGCACGATCTCGCCTTCCATCCGGCCCGAGGTCGCGAGCGCGTCCAGCGCGCCGCCATAGAGATAAGGTTGCAGCCAGATTCGATACGCCTCGGGGAAACGCGCCTCGGCGATGTGAACGCGCGCGCGTTGGACCCTTGCTTCGGGCAACGGGGCGATGCTCGCGGAGCCCGACGCGGCGAGCACGCCGTCTTGACGAAAAGACCACTCTTCTAATGCAACTGCGGATGCGGTGTACTCACCGCGCGCGGAAACCTCCAGGGCGGCTTCACCGGGCTCGACGAACCACGGCTCGACGTAGAGCTGCCCGCTGTCGGATTTCGCCTCGAGCTCGAACGCCCAGCCGTCGTTTTCCGCCTGCAGCCCGAGATCGAGCGACAACCCCAGACCCTCGACGGCCAGCCGACCGCTCTCATCGCTGCCGCTCAAGGCGGCGGCACCGATTTGCGAGTTCGCGCCGTCGAGCCCGTTGCCGTCACCGCGTGCGCGCACTTCGACATCGACCTGCCCGGCGATTTCAGGCGGATTTTCGAGCAGACCCGTTTCATGCGCCAGCTCGCCGAGCGACGCGGCATCCAGGCCGTTCCCGCGAGCAAAGACGGTCCAGTCATTCCGCATACCGAGCAGATCGACGTCGACATTTGCCCGCGCGAAGTCGAGGCCGCGCGCGTGAATCTCGACTTTGCCGCTGGCCGTGTCGTATGTGACGTCCGCGCGCAGTTCCTGTGCGCCCACGACCGGAGCGCCGCCCACCACGACTTTCGCGTCGCGACAGGCAAAGCGTCCGCCGCTGCTGACGAGCGCCGGACAGGCAATGCGAACGTCGGTCAGGGGTCCGAGCGGCGCCGGGAGCAGCACCGCGCGCGCATGCAGCGAGACGGCCGGCGCGCCGCCGTTGCGGTCCGGCTCGAGCGCGAGCCGGACGCCTTCCGCCGAGCCGAACGAAGCCTCCAGATCGCCGATCTCCAGCCAGAGCCGATCGATGCCGAATGCATTCACCGCCCGCAGGCCGATAACGGCCAGAAGCAGCAGCCGCGCGGCCCGCGCGCCCGGCCTTCCCGGCCAACGCGGCCGTCTGGGGCGTGAAAACGGCGACATTATTTCCCGTTCGGTCTCCGGATGGGCCAGCTTCGCAGATTATCGTGGCCGTCGAGCCGCCCGTGTGTAAAATGGCAGCGTCGCCGTGGCTACTGCGACAGCCAACCGGATGCCGAGAGGGTGCTCGGCGATGCACGGATGCGTCTTGCAAGGGGAGAGGGGACATGCCGGCCAAGCGTGCTCTCATCGTCGATGACTCGAAATCCGCCCGATTCTTCCTGAGCCGCATGCTCAAGGCGCACGACCTCGAAGTCGACGCCGCCGAGTCCGCGGAGGAAGCGCTCGAGTACCTGAGCGCGCACCGGCCGGACGTGATTTTCATGGATCATCTGATGCCCGGCATGGACGGGTTTCAGGCGGTGCGCGTCATCAAGGACAACCCGCGCACGGCTACGATCCCGATCATGATGTACACCTCCCAGCGCGGCGAGCTCTACGTGGGTCAGGCGCGCGCGCTGGGCGCGGTGGGCGTTCTGCCCAAGGAAATCCAGCCGGTCGAGGTCTCCAGGGTGCTCGAATCGCTGCACCTCGTGCCGGCGGCGGGCCGCGCCGCGGCAGCGGCCGGCGGCGAAGCCGCGTCGGCACCGGATGCACGGGAGGTCAGCGAGGTGGACGCCAATCTGCGCGCGTTTCTCGAACGGCTGTTCGAGCAGCAGACGGAAACCTTCAAGCGCGAGCTGCTCGACGGCTACGAGGCCGTGGCGCGGCGTGTCGCCGAGGAAATCAAGGAAGAGGACGCGCAGAATGGCGAGCCGCCGCCGGTACGGGCCGAGCTGCTGCCGCCGCCCGATCGAACCATCCGGCCGGTCGCCACGTTGATCGCGATCGGTGCGCTGGTGTTCCTGTCGTTGCTGTTCTTCGGTTTGTACTTCGAATCGGAGCAGCGCTGGATGAATCTGCGCGAGCAGAACGCCGAGCTCGCCGCGGCGCTCGAGGACCAGCAGATCGCCGCCACCACGGAGTCGATCGCGCTGGAAGGCTCGCTGCGCGAGCAGCGCGACCTGACCGGCAACGCCGATGCCCGGATGCTCGAAGCGATCGAATGGAGCGTCAATCAGGCCGGCGCCGTCGGCCCCGACGAAATCGCATTGAACGACCAGCGGCTCGACCTTCTGCAGGGACTCGTCGAACGTCTGCTCGCCGTCGGGTTCAGCGGAGTGGTGCGGCTCGAGACGCATGCCGGGCGCTTCTGCCTGGTCGGCAATGCCGCCGACGGTTACGCCCTTCCGCCGGCCGACCTGCCCGCCGCGAGCTGCGATGTGCAGGGCAATCCTGGCATGGAAACCGGCGAGCGCAGCTCCATTGCGTTCGCGAACTTTCTCGCCGGCACCGACGAGCTCACGGGCGGCGAGATCGCGATCGAAGTCGTCCCGTTCGGCGTCGAGGCGCCGCTGGTCGAGTACCCGCAGCCGGCCACCGGCGTGACGGCGGGCGAGTGGAACCGGATCGCGAGCCTCAACAACCGGGTCAGATTCGAGTTGTCGGAGGATCGATGACGGTCGCCGTGGGATGGCCGGGAAAATCGGGCTCAGACCGGGATTTCGCAGCCCACGAAATTCTTTGGGTGTCATTCGCGAAATCTCGGTCTGACCCCGATTTTCCTCTTCTTTTTCGCTGATTGAGCCCATTCGTTCCCAACCGCGCGCTGCGCAATCCGCACGTGCAGGCGGTGCTCGCGAGCATGCGGCTGCGCCGCCCGTTCGTCATGCGTCGAGCGCGCAAGCTCCTCGAAGCCTCGCGGCCCCTGGTGCTCGATTGCGGCGCCGGCGTGCGCTTGCAGGGTTATTACGCGGGGCCTTCGCACGGAGCGTCGCAGGCAAAAGGGGACATGCCTGATTTCGCAGACGCGAAGTCGGGCATGTCCCCTCGCATCGTCGTGCTCATTCACGGCTGGGAGGGCAGCGCCGATTCGACCTACCAGCTTTCCGCGGCCGCGCATCTGTATGCGCGCGGTTTCGACGTCTTCCGGCTGAATCTTCGCGATCACGGCGCAAGCCATCACCTGAACGTCGAGGTCTTCCATTCCTGCCGCCTCGACGAAGTCGTCGGCGCCGTGCAGGCAATCGCCCGCAGGCTTCCGCAGCATCGGCTTTATCTCGCCGGCTTCTCGCTTGGCGGAAACTTCGCGCTTCGCGTGGCCGCGCGAGCCCGCAAGGCGAATCTCGCCATCGAACGCGTAGTCGCGGTCTGCCCGGTGCTCGATCCCGAGCACACGCTCGAGGCGCTCGAATCCGGCTGGCTCGGCTACCGGCTGCATTTCGTCGGCAAGTGGAAGCGCTCGCTCAAGCTCAAGCAGTCCTGTCATCCCGGTATCTATGACTTTCGCGAGCTGCTGGCGCTGAAGACATTGACGGAAATGACGGACTATCTGGTGCGCCACCATTCGGAGTTTGCGGATCTTGCCGCCTATCTGAAAGGCTACGGCATCGTCGACGGGGCGCTCGACGAGCTGTCGGTGCCGTCGCATGTCATTCTCGCCATCGACGATCCGATCATCCCTTTCGCGGACGCGGGGCGGCTGAAGGCGCCGCAGTGTCTGACCATCGAAACCACGACCTTCGGCGGCCACTGCGGTTTTCTGCAGGGCTACGGCCTCACGAGCTGGATCGACGCCCGGATACTCGATGCCCTGACTTCCGAATCGCGCTCCGCATAGCTTTGCGCCATCGCGCGAATCGCGATCGCAGTCCCGCGTCCCGCGCCGGCGCGAATTCCTCCATCGGCACCTCCCAGCCGGACGGCCGGTCTGCGACCAGCCACGCCAGTCCGCGCGCCGTGGCTTCGCGCAACTCCGGCCGCCGCACACTCACTCCGCTGAGCCCGGCGATCGCCCGGCACAACTCGTCGCGCGACGCGATGCCGCCGGTCACGATGAGCCATTCGAGCCGTCCGGACAATTCCTGCATCAAATCGAGGTTCTCCCGCAGGAGAAAGGCGATGCTTTCAAGGACGGCGCCCTGCCGAGCAGTCGCGTCGCCGTCACCGATGAATCGCGACTCGAACTCCGGCAGCCAGAACGGAGAGCCCAGGCCGCCGACGCCGTTGAGAAACAGCAGCTCTGTATCGTCGCGCGCTTTGGATGCCGAAGCGGGCTGCGCGCAGCCGATCGCGTCCAGCGCGCTGCCGGCACCGTTGACCGTTCCTTCGAGGACGTAAATGGCCTCGGCCGCGTGCTGCCAGGCCACGCTGACGAGCAGCCCCCGCGTCGCCGGCGGCGCGCGACCGATAAGGCGCTGCACGAATGCGCCGGTGCCGATGTTGATATACGCCGCTCCGGCGCCTGGCGGACCGAACGCAAAGGGCACGGCGGATTGATCACCGGTGCAAACCGTCAACGGAATGCTCGCGCCGGCAACCGGCAAATGGCCGAACGCATGCCGGCTGCCGACGCAGTCCGGCAGAATCGGGCGCGGTAAGCCGAACTGTTCGAGCAGAGATGCCGACCAGTCGCGCGATCGGTAGTCCCACAGCAGCGTGCGGGACGCGTTGGCCGGATCGATGACGAATGGTCGCCCGGCAAGCAGCCGGAACAGGAGAAAGCCGGCCACCGGGCCGAGTGCGAGCGTTTTTCGCTCGCTCGCGAGGCGCACGGCTTCGAGATGATCGAGGCACCAGCGCAGCTTGCTCGCGCCGTAATGCGGCGAAGGCACGAGGCCTGTGATGTTACGCAACTCGTCCGGTTCGAGGCGCTGGCGCTCGAGCCACGCCGCATTGCGCCGGTCCTGCCACGAGAGGACCGGCGACAAAGGTTCGCCCGTGCGCCGGTCCCAGCACACGATGCTGGAGCGCTGGGTCGCCAGCCCGGCGGCGCGGATGCGGGCGACGTCCTCCACTTCGCTCAGCACATCGCGTATGGCGAGCTGGACGGATTCGATCATCGATTTCGCGTCATGCTCCACCCAACCCTCACGCGGATGCCGCGTGTCGAGCGGCGCGAATGCGGACGCGACGACTTGGCCGGAGACGTCGAACAGCAGGGCGCGGCTGGCGTGTCCGCCCTGGTCGATGGCCAGATACAGGGCGTCGGAGCGATTGCTCATCGTGCCGGTGCGAGCGCGAGCTCGCCGGTCCGAGCACGCCGGCTGCGCGAAGGCAGCGATGCGCCGATACGATTCATGACCGCTTCGGCCGTTGCGCGGAAGCTGGTCAGCTTGCCGCCGTTGATCGTCAGGACGCGTGGCCGATACGTGCGGTCGACGTCGAGCAGGGTTTCGCGCGTGCGATGAAAAATGTGGCCTTCGCCCGCCGGCAGCACGCGCAACCCGGCGAACGTGTCGAGCACTTCCGGCTGGCCGGCGTCGCCGAAGCGGGGAAAGTAGTGCCGCAGCACGGATGTCAGGTAATGGATTTCCGCGGCGAGCGGCCGCACGTGATCCGGATCGCCCCGGAATCTCGTCTCGGTGGTGCCGATCAGCATTTCGCCGGCGTGCCACGGCATGACGAACACCGCCCGGCCGTCGCGCGGGCTCTCCACGTAGTACAGGCCCTTGCGCAGCTCGCCGCGGACGATCAGGTGCGTGCCTTGAACCAGTACGATGTCGCGCGGCGGCACGGAAGGCCGCAAAGCCTTCAGCACTTCCCGTACCCAGGCGCCGGCCGCGTTGACCATCACGGTCGCGGCGACGGTTCGCTCGCCGCGCTCCGTGCGGAGGTCGATGCGGCAGCCGTCATCGGTGAGGTGCCCCCCGACGAACTCTGCAGGCAGCGCGAGCTCGGCGCCCAGCGACATGGCTGAACGCATCACCGCTGCCGTCAGGGCCGCATCGTCGGTTTGCGCATCGAAGTAGCGGAACACAGCCTGCAGCGTATTGGTGCGCAAGCCGTCGAGCGTATCCCATTGGCTGCGCGGTAGCGTGGCGAAGCGCGCCGCCGGTCGCAGGTTGCCGAGCAGGGCATACAGGGAAAGGCCGAGGCGCAGCAGCATCGGCCGGCGCCGCGTCTCCGGATAAACCGGGATATGGAACGGACGCAGGTGCACCAGCTCGGGCGCCAGCCGCAACAGAGCGCGGCGTTGATCGAGCCCTTCGCGCACGAGCCCGAAGTTGCCGCTCTCGAGGTACCGCAGGCCGCCGTGGATCAGCTTGCTCGAGCGGCTCGACGAGCCGTGGGCGAGCGAGTGCTTCTCGACGAGCAGTACGGAATGGCCGGCGGCTGCTGCCGCCTGCGCCACGCCCACGCCGTTGATGCCGCCGCCGATGACGACAATGTCGTAGGTATCAGGCAACGACAGACGGGTTGCGCAGGCGCTCGTCGGCGAGCATCGGTCCGATGGCCATGGTCTCCACGAAATCGACGCCGCGCCGGGCAAGCTCGAGCGCGAGCGCGGGGTCGACGACTTCGTATACTGCCCAGCGCCACGGGCCCTCCCAGAGCGGTTGCGGCGCCGGCGGCAGCAGCTCGTGGTCGACGAACAGGTATTGCGGCGCCAGCTTCGCCGCAGCATCGCGCACCCGATCGTGCCAGGTGTCGATGACCCAGCCGATGGCGCGGGCACCGAGCTGGCGCGCCTTCAAGACGGCGTGATACTCGAATGAGATTACGGCGCACCGGTCGATGATCGGCTCGAGACAGCGCATGACCCGCTCCAGCACCTGAGCGATGCCGAAACGGCGCAGGCTGGCGCGCTTGATCTCGACGAACGCAGTTGCATCCGGCCAGGCGCCGAGCAGATGCACGATGTCCTCGAGCAGCGGGACCGGTTCCTGGTAGCTGTCCCCGAACCGGTTCGGCTCGGCCACGCGCACGCCGATCAGCTCGCGCAGCGTCATGTCGAGCACGTTGCCCTGGATGCCGGCCGTGCGTGTCAGCTCCGCATCGTGCAACAGGACCGGAACGCCGTCGGCAGTGAGCTGCACGTCGAACTCGACGAAGCGCGCGCCGGCCTCGAGCGCAGCACGCAGCGCGATACGGGTATTCTCCGGGTAGCGCTGGGCGAAACCGCGATGAGCGATCAGCTCGGGTTTTCTTTTCGACGGATTCTCGAGCATGAAGAGGCGGACTTTAACGCGAAACGGCCTGCGGCGCTGATCGGGATGCGAATCGCCGGGCGGCTCGTTGCACCGTCGTCCCGGCGCACGCACTTCCCCTCGTCTTCCCGGCAAAAGCCGGGACCCGGTAAAACAAGTTCTCACCGGGAACGCCCTTCCGAAAAGACTGACAAACGGTAGAGGGACGGAGACAATGGCGCATGACCAGGCAACTGGGTTGGCTCGTACTCGCGCTGGCCGGGCTGGCAGCCTGCGGTGGCGGCAGCGGCTCTTCGCAGCCGCCCGGGCCGCCGCCACCCGATCCGGAAGTTTCCGGCCTCGACGCGCGTCCCTCGAATCCGGATTGCATCGCACCCGAACGGAACGGCGGCTCGTTCGAGGTCACGGTCGAGCCGGTTTTCACGAGCTTGCCGGCATTCGATCAGCCGGTGGCGCTGCGCCAGGCGCCCGGCGACGATTCGCGCTGGTTCGTGCTCGAGCGCGCCGGGAGGGTGAGGGTGTTCGAGAACGACGCTGCTGTCACCAGCGCAGGCGTCGTCCTCGATCTTACCGGAAGCGTCGATTCGGACCCGAGCGAGGCGGGCTTGCTCGGCATCGCGTTCCATCCCGACTTCTCCTCGAACGGCCAGGTGTTCCTGTCGTACACGGCGCCCGGTTCGCCGCTCGTTTCTCACATAGCGCGCTTCACGAGCTTCGACGGCGGTCAGACGCTGGACCCGGCTTCCGAGGAGACGATCCTCACGCAGAATCAGCCGTTCGCCAACCACAATGGCGGCAATATCGATTTCGGGCCGGATGACTTTCTGTACATAGGCTTCGGCGATGGCGGCTCCGGCGGCGACCCGCAGGGCAACGGCCAGGACACGTCGAACCGCCTCGGCGCCATGCTGCGCATCGACGTCGACAGCGCGACACCCTACGCGATTCCGCCGGGCAATCCGTTCGCCGGGAGCGGCGGCTGCACGGCCGGCGGCTGCCCGGAGATCTTCGCCTGGGGGTTCCGCAATCCCTGGCGCTGGAGCTTCGACACGGCCACGGGCGAGCTTTGGCTCGGCGACGTGGGGCAAGCCCAATGGGAGGAAGTCGACCGGGTCGACCTGGGCGGCAACTACGGCTGGAACGTGCGCGAGGGCATGCACTGTTTCAACGCGGCGACCTGTGACGCGACGGGCCTGATCGATCCCGTCGCCGAATACTCGCATGCCGAAGGCGTTTCGATCACGGGCGGCTACGTCTACCGCGGCAGCGATATCCCGGCGCTCGACGGCAGCTTCATCTACGGCGATTTCGGCAGCGGCACGATCTGGGGACTCGTCGACGACGGCAACGGCGGGCTCGAGGCGCAGGTGCTGGCCGAAGGGACCAATCTGGCGATCTCGGCGTTCGGCCAGGATGCGAACGGGGAGGTCTATGTCGTGGACTTCGGCGGCGGCGGCATCCACCGGCTGATGCCGGCCGCGCCGCCTTCCGGCCAGCCGGTGGCCAGTCAGCTTTCGACCACGGGCTGCGTCGCGGCCACCGATCCTTTGCAGCCGGCGGCGGGCCTGATCCCCTACGCGATTCGCGCGCCGTTTCATTCCGACGGCGCGGACAAGCAGCGCTGGCTGGCGATTCCCGACGGCACGACCATCGCGATCGACGGCGAGGACGATTTCGTATTTCCACCGGGCAGCGTGCTGATGAAGCACTTTTCACTGGGCGGCCAGCTTATCGAAACGCGCCTGTTCATGCGCCATCCGGATGGCGACTGGGCCGGCTACAGCTATGAGTGGGCAAGCGACATGAGCGACGCGACACTGGTAGAAGGCGGCAAGATGGTCGACCTCGGGAATCAGACGTGGATCTACCCCAGTGGCGCGCAGTGCCTCGAGTGCCACACGTCCGCGGCCGGCTTCAGCCTCGGTCTCGAAATCGCGCAGCTCAACCAGGACTTCAACTATCCGTCGACCGGGCGCACGGCGAATCAGCTCGCGACGCTCGACGCGATCGCGATGTTCGAGTCGCCGCTGGCCGGCGAGCCGGACACCTTGCCGCAACTCGCCGATCCGTTCGATGCTTCACTGATGCTCGATGCGCGGGCCCGGGCGTATCTGCACACCAACTGCGCGCAGTGTCATCGGCCGAACGGTCCGGCGGGCATGGATCTGCGCTTCGATACTTCCCTGCGCGACACGGGCGCCTGTGACACCGTGCCTTCGAACGGCGACCTCGGCATTGCCGACGCGCGCATCATCGCGCCGGGTTCGCCCGAGCGATCGGTGCTCCTCGAACGCATGAGCCGGCGCGATGCCGCGGCGATGCCGCCGCTCGCGACGAACCTCGTCGACGAACCCGGCGCACAACTGATCAGCGACTGGATCGCCGGGCTCGGCAGCTGCGGCTGAGATCACGCCGTGGCGCCTGGCGCTCCCGCCTCCTCGTCATCCCGGCCGTAATCGTAGATGTCCCGGCCCAGCAGCATCTGGCCGACCTTGAGCGAGGCGCCGTCGTAGAAGCCGGCTTCGGCGATCAGCGTGCGCGGATTGCGGAAGGTGCCGAACAGCATGTCGATCAGCGGCACGTCGCAGTAGTTATAGCGATGCACTCCGCGCGCGTGATGCGCGGAGTGCGACTCCGGCCGCGCGACGATGTAGCCGAGCCAGTGCGGGGTCTTGATGTTGGCATGCGTCCACATCGACAGGAACATCATCGCGATGTTGATGACGATTGCGGCCGGCGCGGTGACGCCGGCGATGCCCACCAGCGCCAGGCTGCCGGCAAAGGTGAAGCCGACCGTGTCGAGCGGGCTGAACCAGAACGCGCCCCATACGTCCATGCGCTCGGCGGAGTGGTGCATCTGGTGGAACCAGCGCCATAAAAACGGCGTGGCGTGCATCGTGCGGTGCCAGGTGTAGCCGACCAGCTCGGCCGCGCCAAACCCGATCGCGATCTGCGCCCACAGCGGCAGGCCGCTCAGATCGAACAGCCGGTGGCCGCCGAGAAAGGCATCCCACAGTAGCGGCGAGAAGGTGGCGACGCCAAGGTAAGCGACAAACGCCAGCGCGCCGCGCAGCCTCCAGAATCTTGCATTTGGATAGCCCTGCCGCGGGCGTAGCAGCTCAAGCAGCGCGAAAACCGCGAACATGGCGAAGAAGATCAGCAGTAAAACGGTCATTCCTCTATCCCCTGCGATGTGAAGTCAGATACGGCGCGCGGAGAAAGCCCGCGCTCATTCGGCGGCTTCCCGAGGCCGGCGAACGCCTGCTGGGCGGCCATGCGCTGCTCGATCAGTCCGTCGTAGCTTTTCAAGGCCCCTCGCGCCATCAGGTTGTCGATATCGCGGAGATAGACTTCCAGCCCGTCCTCGTCATCGGCGCGCGGCGCATTCTCGATCATCAGGTCGGCCACTTTCCGGAGGCGCTCCGATACCCCCGGATATCGTTCGTCGAGCTGCCACGCCTGGTCGTAGTAGAAAAGCGCTCCGTTGATCAGGCCGAACTCGAGCTCTGCATCGCCCTGCTCGAGCAAACGCTGGACACGTTCATGGGTTTCCGCCGCGGTCGGAGCCGGCGGCGATTCCAGCTTGTCGTCCTGCGCCACTGCTCGCGCGACAGGAAGGAGCGAGGCGCCGGTCACGAGCAGACAGGCTGCAAGTACCGGCACCCGCCATGACTTCCACATTGCCATCCGCCCGGCTTTCGGCGGGCCCGATATCCGCTACGCCGTCAGGGACGCGCTTCCAGGATCAGGTTGAACGGCGTCTCGGTCGCACGTCGTACGCGCGTGAAGCCCGCGCGGCGGAACACGCTGGCCAGACGTTCCTCGCCGGCCTGGGCGCCCAGCGCGGCGCCGACTTCCTCCGACAGGGAGTGGGCGCAGCACAGCGTCGTGGAGGCCGAGTAGTACATCCGCCCGATCGGATTCAGGTTCTCCTCGAGCCGATCGCCGGCGAAAGGCTCCACCAGCATGACGGTGCCGTCTTTCGCCAGTGCCACGCGGGCGTGCTTGGCCGCGCCGACGGGATCGCCCATGTCGTGCAGACAATCGAAGAAGCAGATCAGATCGTAGCCGGCGTTCGGATAGTCCTTGGCTTTGGCCACGTCGAATCGCACGCGATCGCCGAGCCCGGCGGCTTTCGCGTTCTTCCGCGCGGCCTCGATCGACTCTTCGTGATAGTCGTAACCGCGGAAGCGCGAATTGGGAAACGCCTTCGCCATGATGATGCTGGAATGCCCGTAACCGCAGCCGATATCGGCGACGAGCGCGCCTTTCTCCAGCTTCTTCGTGACGCCCTCGAGCGACGGCAGCCAGTTGGCCACGAGGTTTTCCTGGTAGCCGTTGCGGAAGAACGCCGCGGTGCCACAGAACAGACGCTCGTTGTGCGCGTCCCAGGCGACGCCCTTGCCGGTCCGGAACGCATCCAGCGTCTTCTCTTCGTCCAGCCACATGGAAGCCGCCAGCTCCCAGGCGGCGGGCAGGAACACCGGGCTCGTCTCGTCGGCCAGCACCATTGCCTGCTCGGGCGTCAGCTCGAAGGTAGCGCTTTCGGGGTGGTACTCAACATAGCCGCCCGCGGCCTGGCTGTTCAGCCATTCACGCACGTAACGTTCCGCGCAGCCGGCTCGTTTCGCCAGCTCCTCCGCCGTCAACGGGCCGGCCCCGGCCATGGCGCGGTACAGCCCCAGCTTGTCTCCGATGGAGACCATGACTCCGCCGGCGTTGGCGGACAGTTCGGTAAAAGCGTGGTGTACGAATTCCTCGAGCTTGGCCTGGTTCAATTCCATTGCCGCATCTCCTGCCTTCTGTAGGTATCAAGGGCGGGCAGCTTGCGGGAGCGGCCGGGACATTTCGATAGGAAGCTTGTCCCGGTTCGGGCGCCGATTCGCGATCGGGGCGGGACATTTGTCCCGGTCAGCGGCCCGGAGCGTGCTCGTGAGCGAAGACGATCGCCTCGGCGCGGCTGCGCACGCCCAGCTTGTCGTAAATGCGTGAGATATGATTGCGCACCGTCTTCTCCGAGATATGCAACCGCCAGGCGATCTGCGCGTTCGTACAGCCTTCGCACAAAAGCGCATAGGTTTCACGCTCGCGCAGCGTCAGGGCCCTTAGCTTGCCGGCGTCCGGCAGCCGGGCCAGGCTTGACCGGCCGGTGAATTCCAGAACCGCCACCTGGAACTGCCGCCAGGCCGGTTCGTGCTCGAGCAACACGTGATTACGTGACTCGAGCTGCACGAACGTCGCGCCGGGAATCTCGCGCGCGAGGCGCTTGCCCTCGGAGATCGGTACGACCTCGTCCGCGCTGGCATGCAGCACCAGTGTGCGGGCGCGCACATCGGGTAAAAGGTGCCTGTCGTCGATCTCCGCCCGTATCGACAGCAGCTTCGCGCCGATCTCGGGCAGGGTCGTCTTGGTGCAGAGGTCGTTGAACCAGCCGATCTGCTCCTCGGTGCCGTCCGGGATGAAACGCGAGGTGAACAGACGGCGAAACGCGGGATTGTCCTTGCCCCAGCCGAACCGGGCGAGTTCCTGCATGGCCTCGTAGATCTTCGCGCTTTCGGTGTTGCCGCGTTTCTTCGCGCCGACGGCATACCCGCCGTAGAGAATCAAATGCGAAACGCGTTCAGGGTGGCGCGCGGCATAAGCAACCGCCGTCGCCGCGCCCTGGCTTATGCCCAGCAGCACGAACGGCTCATCGACCTTCGCGGCCGCGACGACTGCTTCGAGATCCTCGACCCAGCGGGGAAACGACAGGTCCCCGACCTCCCAATCCGTCATGCCGCAACCGCGCTCGTCATAGCGGATATAGCGGAAATGCTCGGCCAGGAACCGGGTCCAGTGGCGCCAGACAGGGCTTTCCCAGTCGTACTCGAGGTGCGTCAGCCAGTTGGAGGCCTTGACGAGCGGCAGGCCCTGTCCCGCCTCCGCCCAGGCCAGCGTCACCGCGTCGGCCGTGGCGAGGAATCGCAGGCGCTGCTTCATGGAGTCAGTTTAGGCGCGCGCGGTCGGCAATTCAGCCCGTCCGCGCATGCACGAGGTCAGCAGCTCGGCCGTGTCAAGACGACTTGCGCTTCTCGGTGAACGTGATCAGCGGTGTTTCGCCCCGCACGTTGATCCCGCCGTCGATGACCGCGCCTTC
>JBOIDB010000071.1:0-21043 GCA_050740235.1 Gammaproteobacteria bacterium | reverse complement strand
GATAACGAATGGAAATCAAGATCTCGCTCTCACCCCGAAGATTGTTTTTCGCAATGTTGCTGATAATCGCAACGCTCGCCGTATTGAGCACTCTGGGTGGGATGGCGCTCTTTTTTCTGGACCTCGGGCAGTATGGTTACACGGTCGTACAGCGGTTCTGGCTCGGCTCGGAGGGCAACATTCCGACCTTGTTCGCTGCAATCATTTTTCTGTTCGCCGCGCTGCTGCTCGGTGTCATATGGAGAATAAAGAGGCGACAGGGCGATCGTTACGCGCTTCATTGGGGTCTGTTGGCGCTGCTGTTCGGATACCTGGGTTTCGATGAAGGCGCCAGAATTCACGAACTGGCGGGTCCGGTCTTCGTGACCTTCTTCGGCGAGACAGCCCTCTTCACGGATACTTTCCTGGGTAGCCGTTCATGGATCCTGGCCGGTAGCGTGGTCGTCCTCCTGATCGGCGCCGCTTACTTCAAATTCCTTCGGAATCTTCCCGCGAAAACGCGCAGTCTTGTCCTCCTTGCGGCGGCGATGTTCATTACGGCGGCGTTGGGACTCGAAATTCTGGGTGGTATCCACGAGCGCCAGCACGGCCAGGAAAACATCATCTATGGATTGCTGGTCACGACAGAGGAAGTGCTGGAAATGGGAGCTATTGCGCTGCTCATTTACGCGCTGCTCGTTTATCTTCGCCCGTTCATGAATACCCTGCGCGTCAGCCTCGTTGACGGCCGTGAAAGCGGCGGGAAAGCAAGGGACGATTACGCTGCGGGTTAGCCCAAAGCGGTCGAATAGACACACTATCCCCTGCGACCATCTCAACCACCTGATTCAACTTTAGGCACGTTGCTTGCATTCTCATGGCGTCGGGGCCATTTACAGGACGTAGAGGTGCAAGATGCAAAACCGTTACAGGGAATGTCTGCTGGCAGGCGCGCTGATCGCGCTGCTTGCCGGCTGTGAGAACCTGCCTTACGACAGGGAGACCCAGGCCACGGCGGCCGGCGCCGCGGTCGGCGTGGCGGCGGGAGCTGCGCTCGGCGACAGCCTGTTCGATACCTTGCTCGGCGGCGCGCTCGGCGCGGGCGCGGGCTATCTGATCGGCGCGGAGACCGACTGGCTCGGTGACGACGATATAGACACCGCGGAAGCCCAGGAGGCTGTGCGCAACGCGCGCAACAATCCGGCCACTGAGGACGATGTCGAGAACTCGGATACCGGTGACCTCAACGGCGACGGCTTCGTCACGACGGACGAATTGATCGCCATGGAGGATGCGGGCCTGAGCGAAGACGAGATCATGGATCGTCTGGAAGCGACCGATCAGGTCTTCGACCTAACCCCGGAACAGTCTGAAGAGCTGGTCGCAGCGGGCGTCAGCGAGGACGTCGTGGATCAGCTCGAATCGATCAATCGGGAAGAGCGTGATCGGCTGTTGAGCGACGCCAGCGTCATCGGCCGCCCGGCGGAGTAAGGATCGAAGCGGCATTCCTTTCGAAGCGAGCCCCGGACTCCGGTCCGGGGCCGTGCATTGCCGGCGCACTACATTCAAAGACTCATCTTCTCCAGCAGCGCCTCAAATCGCGGCTCGCTGCGCAGCGTTTCGAACAGCGTCGCCCGGCTCATCCACGGGGCATACGGGTGGTGTGGTTCCTCGCACGCCTTCTCGAGCCAGCGCAATGCCTTCTCCTCGTCACCGAGGCTGGCATGGATCGCGGCCAGGAAGTACATGTCCCACTTCGTGGGGTCGGCCTCGATTTCTGCCAGCTTCCGTCGTGAATCCTCCCTCCGTCCAGCCATCGCATACGTGCGCGCGAGCGCAAACCGCCACACCGAGCTGACCGCGTTCAGGCGCTCGTGCGTCGCGATCGCCTGCTCGAACATGCCCTTCGAGGCATAGGCGCTGCCCAGCACGTATAGTCCGACCGGAAAATCCGGCATCAGCTCGAGCGATTCCTGCGCTTCGCGTATCGCCGCGTCGAATTCATGCGCGTCCCATTGCTGCCAGCCCAGCCAGGCGGACCAGAGCGGCGTCAACGGATCGAACTCTTCGGCGCGGCGCATCTCCGCAAGACCTTCCGCGGTGCGGCCCATCAATTGCAGGTACCACGAATAATGCGCGCGGGTTTCGGCCAGGCTCGGGTTGTACCTGAGCGCGCTTTCGAAAGCCTGCCGCGCACCCTCCCAGTCCCAGTCCTGATAAAGCTTGATCTGGGCGAGCGCCGCCTGCGCTTCGGCCAGCGTGTCGTCGAGCTCGAGCGCCCGCGCCGCGGCTGCCTTGGCCTGCTCGAACGCCTCCGGCCCGCCCGTGGGGCCGTGCGCGGCCAGACTGTACCCGATCGCAAGTCCGGCCCACGGTAGCGGATCGGCCGGGTCTATCCCGACCGCCTGCTGCAGGTAGTCGAGCCCCTTCTCGGTACCCTCGCTCGTCACCTGCCTGAGATGAAACATGCCCTTGAGGTAGGCGTCGTACATCTGCGGGTTCACGGTGCGGGTGCTGGCGAGCCGGCTCTCCTCCTGCTGCGTCAACTCGACCGCGATCTCGTCGGCGACGGCGCGCGCGACACTGCGCTGCAAGGCCAGCACGTCTTCCAGCTTTCGCTCGTAGCTCTCGGCCCAGAGATTCTCATCGGCGCCGGCTTCGATCAACTGCAACGTGATGCGAACCGCGTTTTCGACCCGGTACACCGAGCCTTCGACCAGCATGGCAACGCCGAGCTCGCGGCCGATCTGCGAGATGTTCTTTCTCGTGTCGCGGTACTGGTTCGCGGAGGTTGCCGACGTCACCCTCAGCGCGCTGATTCCGGCGAGCGTCGAGATCAGCGCTTCGTGCATGCCGTCGACGAAATACGCCTGCTCCGGATCGCCCGACAGGTTGGCGAGCGGCAGCACGGCAATGGAGTTGTCGGCGACCGCTATTGCCTGCTTGGCTGGTTCGGCTTCCGTTGCGCCCGAAGGCTCGAAACGCGCGAACAGCCGTTCGCGCAGGCCCGGTTGGGTCAAAGCGATGATGCCCGCGACAACCAGCGCGCCGGCTGCGCCTGGCGCCCACCGAAGCGATCGATGGCCGAGCCAACCTTCAGCGGCGCTCCGCACACCCGGACCGCGGCGTATGAAAGTCGCATCCTTGTCGGCAGTGCCGCCGCGCACCATGGCGCGAAACTCCGCGGCGCTTTGCGGGCGCTCGGCCGGGTCGAGCGCGAGCGCGCGATCGATCGCCGAAAGGAACGTCTCGCCGTAGCGCCCGCGGCCGGCTTCGGCGGCCGGCGTCAGGACCTCGCCCTGTTGTCGTGCTATGGCATCAGGGGGCTTCTGCCCCGCGATGACGCGGTACATCGTGCCGGCCAGCGCGTACAGATCGGTCCACGGCCCCTGGCGCCCGGCGCCGCCGTATTGCTCGAACGGCGTATAGCCGACGGAAATGAGGCTGGTGAGGGTGGCCGTGGCGGCCTTGCCGTGCGGCCGGCTGGCGCCGAAATCGATCAGCACCGGCGTGCCGTCGCGGCGCATGAAGACGTTCTCCGGCTTGATGTCCCGGTGCAGCAGCCCCTTCTCGTGCACTTTCTCCAGGCCGTCCAGCAAAGGCAGCAGGATGCCGTCGACCAGCACGTCCTCGTCGGCGCCTTGCGGATGCAGCGCGAGCCAGGCTTCGAGGTTGCGCCCCTCCTCGTATTCCATGACTAGGTAGGCTGTGCCATTGGCCTCGAGAAACTGCATGACGGCGACGATATTCGGATGCCGGAACCGGGCCAGCGCCCGCGCTTCGTCGATGAAGCGCTTGAGTCCCCAGGCGAAAGTCTCCCGGTCATCGTCCTCACGCGGCAGCACTGTCGAGTCGTCGCCCCGGTATGCGAAGTGGCGCGGCAGGTATTCCTTGATGGCGACCGTGCGCTGCAGCCGGGTGTCGATCGCCTTGTAGGTGATGCCAAATCCGCCCTGACCCAGCAGTTCGGTGATGTGAAACTGCTCGAGAACGTATCCCGGCGGCAATGCGGCGTGGCGCGGTTCAGCCATGATGGGTGCCGGCCTTGGTGGTTTTTCCCAGAATGTGCAGTATAGCGGCCATGCGCAAGCTTGCCAGCGTGCCTATACTTGACATGCTCTTGAAGGGGAGATCGATTTGATGAGGTTGTTGGCAGCCGGGCGATTGCTTTTTTTTCTTTTCTGCGCCGGCCTCGTTGCCGCAACGGCCGTAGCCGACGATGACGAGCCGCAGCCGCAGGCACCGCTTTTTGGCGGACACGATCCGCTGGAGCTGACCATCCGCGCGCCGATGGATGCGCTGCTTCGCGACAGGAGCGAGGAACCGGAATACCGGGAAGGCGTCCTGCTGCTTGAGGATGGCTCCGGCGAGCGGGAGCTCTCGATCGAAGTGCGGCCGCGCGGCCACTCGCGCCGCAATCCGGATGTCTGCCGGTTTCCGCCGCTGCGGCTGAACTTCAAGAAGAAGGAGGTCGCGGGCACCCTGTTCGAAGGCCAGGACAAGCTCAAGCTCGTCACGCACTGCCGCGATCGAAGCGAGCGCAACGAGCAGTATCTCCTCCAGGAATACCTGCTTTACAGAGCCTTCAATACGCTCACGGAGAACAGCTTTCGCGTCCGCCTCGCCGAGATCGAGTACATCGATACCGACGGCCGGCGCAAGCCCGTCAGCGCGCCCGGCTTCCTGATCGAGCACAAGGATGGGCTGGCCCGCCGGCTGGGGCTCGAAGCCATCGACGTGGAGCGCATCGCGCTCGACGAGCTGGAACCGGACGCGACGGCCCTGCTCGGCGTATTCCAGTTCATGATCGGCAATACCGATTGGGCGGTGCGCGCCGGGCCGCCCGGCGACGTGTGCTGTCACAACGTCGAGCCTTTCGCGATGGGCGAGGGCATGTATCTCCCCGTCCCTTATGATTTCGATTCAACCGGCGTGATCGATCCGCCTTACGCGGCGCCGCACGAGTCGCTGGACATCCGCAACGTTCGCACGCGGCTCTACCGCGGATTCTGCCGGCACGGCGAGCAGGTCATGCTCGCGCTGGATCGGTTCAACGGGCAGAAGGAGACGATCTACGATCTGTTCCGCACGCAACCGGGGCTGGAGGAGAAGACGGTCGAGCGGTCGCTGGAGTATTTCGACGACTTCTACGAAATCATCAATGACGAGCGGAAGCTCGATGGGGAGATCAGGCGCGAGTGCCGTGAGTGAGCTCGTCTGCGCAGAGCCAGTCCGTGATGATTTTCGTAATGCGCGGGTGGATCAGGTAGCCGAGGGCGCAGTGAGGATTCGAGCGACCGTAGCGCACGGACAGATTGTAGATTCTGAAGTCCTGGATCCGGCTGATCAGCCGGTAGCGAAGCATGGCCCGGTAATCGTCGGCGATCCCCTTGTCGTGCGCGAGAAAATCATCCTCCGCGGCGATGTTGTACCAGTTCAAAACGTTGCGCGGGTAACGCGGGGCGCCGCGCTGATCGGCGCCGTTCAGCCGGTCCTTGACTGTTTCGTTGCCGAGCGGGCTGCCCACCGTGACCCAGGAATTGACTTTCGCGTTTGCAATTTCCGTATCCGCATCGGGGCTTCTGGACAGGCGCCAGAAGACGTCATAGGCCGCCATGCTGCCGAGGCAATGGGACAGCACCATGATGTCGTCACGACGTTGCAGTGCTGCACCGAGCGGTCGCGCAATGCGCTCGGTAACATCCGTGCGGTAGGACTGATCGTCGCGCCAATAAGCCACGAAATCGGGCACGAGGCTGGCCGCTACGCGCTCCGATAGCCGTAGCGCGCGCGAAAGGGGCGCGCCGGCATCGGCGAGGAATTCCTTCAACGAGGTTTTGCCCGGCAGTTTCTCGTAACGCGCCCGCCGGAATTTCTTCGCCTCGTCGAGCTGCTTCAGCGCCGAGAGCGAGTTGCCGCGGTCGACGACGTCCAAGTGCTCGTCGAATTCCCGGCCCGCCTCCCGCAACAGGCGATTCGTGCAGTCGCCGAAATAGGCCAGCTCATGTTCGATGCGATCGAAGCGGTCCAGCGCCGAAGGCGCGTCCCGCAACAGGCCCCAGCGCAGGGCTTCGAGCCACGAGGCGCGTAATGCATCCGCTGCCGGCTTGAAATCGTGGCCATGAACGAGCAGCAGGTATCTGGCCATGGTCGCGGCCGTTCAGCCGCCGTCCTCGTCGCGGTCCCGTCCGGTGAGGAAGGAGAAGAACGGCCCGGTCAGGCGGCTGCCGTAGTCGAGCTTCCACAACGCAAGGTTGACGTAAACGAAGCCGATGGAAATGACCGTGGCGATGCCCACGGCGCCGATGCCCGCGCCGAGCCCGATGCCGATGGCCGCGAAGATGTACAGCGCGTGCGCGGGCTCGGTCAGCGTGAAGCGGAACCGCACGGCAGCCACGACGCCGGCGAGACTGAACGCCAGCGCGAGGCTGTTCTGGACGATCATGGCGATGCCGGCCACGACGACCGGCAGCACTACGATCGTCTGCACGAAGGACTGGTCGACTTCCTGGGTCCGCGTGGTGATGAAATAAACCCACGAGATCGGCACCGTCAACGCGACGGTGGCGACGATCGCGAGGGCCAGCTCGAATGGCCTGTACGGATCGCGCGCTTCCTCGACGGCGTCGCCGCTCAGCGGTTCGAGAGACGCATCGCCGCGCTCGAGCATCTCGCTGATACCCCCGACCGGCATCAGGTCGGCCCACTGCGGAAACGCCGCGACCGGCACGAGGAAAGCGGCGATGCACAGCGCGTAATAGACGGTGATCAGGCTTGCGGCCGCGGACAGGCTGGTCGATTTTCGCATGCGCTCAGCCCGGCGCATTCATGCCCGGAGCGATCCGGGCGGCTTCGATTTCTGCATCGGGCCAGAGCTCGAGGATTTCGTCGCGCCTTTTCAGAATCGCCCTGATCTGCCGGCGCGAGAGCAGCTCGCCGAGCAGATCCTGCAAGCGCGCTTCGTTCAGCGACGCCAGGCGGTCGGACAGCAGGGCAGGGATGGCGACCCCGGTGCCGCGCAGATAGTCGGGAATGCTGCCGTCGGTGTCGAAGGTTTCCAGATGATCCCCCAGCCACAGGCTCTTCTGACCGGCAGTATAGCGAATGCTGTCCGTCGTCCGGCCGAGGTTGTGAATCAGGGCGTCGAAAACGTACATGAGCTGGTAATCGTCCCCGATGGCGCATCGGTTCGGGCGATCGAATTCCCCTTCGGCGCGCGCGGTCTCGTTCAACAGCGTCGTGGACCATGCCGAAATCGCACCGCTCTTTCCGTCCACATCGCGCGGCACGGCGGGAGGCACCAGGCCGAGGCCGAGCGCGCGGGCGAGCCGGTAAGCCGCGACCTCGTGCTCGTGTCCGCGTGCCGTCGTGAAACGAGCCGGAATCTCCTTGCCGTCCACCGAAAGCTTGAGCAACCGATAGCGGAGATCCTCGGATCCGGTGTCGCTGTTTTCGGCCACGGCGGCAGTCTCCAGCCAGCGCTCGATCTCCTCGACGTCGTGATAAATCGCTGCCACGTTCGCCTGTTCATCCAGCGGCGAGGTCCGGGACGGCTCACCCGGGTAAATCGCGCTCGTGTTTTCGTCCTCGATGACGAGAGCGGCGGGGCGCCCGTGATAATGCGACGCCAGCATGCCCGTATCCAGAAGGATCGCGCGATCGTTCATGCGCGAGACGATGCGCCGGCTCGACGTCGTCGAATGACCGACGGCGACCCGCTCGACGCCGAGCCGCGCCAGCGATTCGTCGAGGACCGCGGACTCGAGCAGCGGATGACACCAAGCGGTGCCGCGGTACCAGAGCGGGCCGTTGTCGCTCAGCGCCGGGGAGCGGCTCAGCGCCACGAATTCCTTCGCCTTTGCCATGACATCACCGTCGAGAGACGCCGAACCGTCTTCGACCGATGCAGCCAGCTCGTCGGCGGCGGTCAGCGCGTCCGTGTGCCATGCGACGACGCCCGCCTCGATGAGCTCGCGCCAGAGACCGAGGAAGTCACGAATGTCACTGCGCAGCTCCCGGTTGAGCGCGGCGCCGCCGAGCTCCGACACGACGGGCGACAAGCCGCCGTGCACGAATGCGGTGTCGTCGATGACGATGAGGATCGGCAGGCCGAGCAACCACTTTCCGTACCGGCCGGTCGGCGAAAAGGCCTCCAGACGGCCGAAGTAGCCCGGCGGATAACGCTCGAGAAACTCTTTCTCTGCCTCGGGCCCGGACAGTTCGGCATGGTCGGCCGAAAAGGCCTGCAATGCGCGATCCTGCGTGCCGGGCGGCTCCTCGTCTGCGAATGCCGCGAAGCCCCCATCGGCGACATACCGGAAATCGGCCATCATGTTCATGAGCTCGTGATTGCCGAGCACGACGTGCAATCGACCGCCTGCCGTGCTCGCCTCGTCCTGCAGGCGCATCAGCAGATCGAGCACGGCGCGGGACTCGGGCCCGCGGTCGATCAGGTCGCCGACGCTGACGACGTGCGTCTTGCCGCCCGCCCAGTGGAGCTGACCATCGACGACCTCCGTCGCCTGCAGGAGCCTGACGAGCTCGTCGTACGCGCCGTGAACGTCGCCGAAGGCGACCACCCGCGGCACGTCTTCCCAGCGCCACTGAATTTCGCCGGTGTCGGAGGAATCGGCTGCATGTAACGCGCCCCCCACCACGACGAGGGCGGCGAGCCCACCGAAATACCGGACCGGATTCACGCGCGTTCAATCCACACTGTATTGAATCCGCCAAAGCGGCTGTGTACAACGTCGAGTATATATGCTCCTGCGCCCGGATCGATCACGGCCGCAATGCGATGCGCGCTCTCGACGAAATTGCGCCGTGTCGCGAATCCCGTGCCCTTCAGCACGGGAGTGCTTGACGGCGCCGCCGGCATCGGGCTGGCCATGGTTTGCGCCCGCAAGGGCTCTGGGTTCACCCGCGATAGGCGACGTCGTGCGAGAGTTCCGCAGGCCGGCCTACCGCGTTGGGTTCATCCGCCATGGTCCACGCCGCATGAGAGTTTGAACCAGTCCACATTTGACCGGCTGGCCTTGCTGTACAGTCGGTTGCATGGCTATCGGCGCCCGCGCAGTGTCAACGAGCGACCTTGCAGTCGGCATGCACGTGTCCGGCCTCGATCGCCCGTGGCTCGACACGCCGTTTCTGTTCCAGGGATTCACGATCCGCACGCCGGACGAGATCGCCGCGCTCAAGCGGTACTGCAAATTCGTCTATGTCGATCATTTCTTTCGCGAGGCCGCCGGACTTTCCAAGGCGCGGCCATCGGCGTCGATCCATATGCCGGCAAAAGAAGCGGCGAACGGCAAGCGCTCGTCGTTTCCGGAACTCGTCGACGAGCGGCGCATCGAGCGCCCGGAACGCAGTGATTCGAGGCGCAGCCTGTTCGGCCGCCTCGCACGCATCGTAGGCAGAAAGCAGGTTAGCGTCTCCAGCGACATCCATCGTGATGTCGTCGCAGTCAAGGAAGAGCTGCCGAAGGCGAGAGAAGTCATTTCGCGGGCTTCCTCCGTCATGACCGATGCGATGGAGGAGATCCGCAGAGGCGGCAAGCTGAACACCGAGGTGCTCGAGTCGATCGTCAACCCCATGGTCGAAAGCCTGATGCGGAACCGCGATGCGATGGCCTGGCTGACGCGGATCCGGCGAACGGACGATTACACCTACGGCCACTCGGTATCGTGCTCCGTGTATGCGGTCGCGTTCGGCCGCCATCTCGGACTGCCGAAGGAGGACCTCAACGTGCTCGGCCTGGGCGGTCTGTTGCTCGATGTCGGCAAGACGCAGATACCGAAGGCGTTGCTGGCAAAGACCGACAAGTTGAGCGCGGAGGAATCCGCACTCATGCGCAGCCACACTGCGCTCGGCGAACGAATCGTGCAGCGGCTTCAAAGCATCGACGAGCGTGTCGTGGCGATGGTGCGATCGCACCACGAACGGTACGACGGCAGCGGTTATCCGGACGGGCTGGCGGGTCCGGACATTCCGGTTTTTGCGCGCATCGCCGGCATCGTCGATTTCTACGACGCCCGCATTTCGGTCCGGCCGTATGCGGCGCCCGTGTCGAGCTATGACGCCATGCGCCAGCTTCACAAGTTCGCTGGCACCCAGTTTCAGCCCGAGATGGTGGACAAGTTCGTTCACGCGCTCGGCATGTTCTCCAACGGCTGCCTGGTCGAGCTCTCGACCGGCGAGGTCGGCATCGTCATCGAGCAGAACCGCGTCCGCCGGCTGCGGCCCGTGGTCATGCTGATCCTGAATCGCGACAAGAAGCCGCTCGGGGAGCTGCTGACCATCGATCTGCGCGACCTGCCCGTGGAGCCGGGTGAAGAGGGCGCGGTGTGGATCGACCGTGGCCTCGAGGCCGGCGCCTACGGCATCGACCCGGCGCGCTATTTCCTCTGAGAGCACGGCGGCGCGGCCGAAATGGCACGGATCCTCACTTCGGCCGGCGAGCGCGTCGACTGGTCGACATTCCTCGGCACGCTCGAGGAGGTTATCGCCGCCGCGGCCGAAGCCTCCGAGCGCGTCGGCCTGCTGCTCGTGCATCTCATGCACCTCGACCGATTGAATGCATCGCTCGGCTACCGGGATACCGACGCGGCGCTGCTGCAACTGGCTTCGAGACTGGCTGAAGGTCTCGGGACGCGCGCGCAGGTCGTGCGCATCGGTACGGGAAAGTTTGCGGTCGTTCTTCGAGGCCTCGAGGACAGCGGGTTCGCCGTGCTCGCCGCCCGGAAAGTCGAGCGGCTGATCAGGCAGCCGATGGACGCGTCGGACCGGGCGATGTCACTCGGCGTCGCGCAGGGCGCCGCGCTCTATCCGGTGCACTCGGCTTCGGCCGGCGGCTTGCTGCAGAAAGCCGAGATCGCGCTTCGCTCGGCGAAATCGACCGGCAAGGCATTCGCCGTGTACGACGCGGCGGAAGCCGACGGGGAGAATGAGCTCATGCGCGCCGAGGCCGTGCTGGCGCATGCGCTCGAAGACGGCGGCATCGAGTGCTGGTTTCAGCCGCAGATCGACCTTCGCGACGGCACCGTATGGGGCGCGGAAGCGCTCATGCGATATCGGGATGCGAACGGCGCGCACGCCCGGCCGGAGCTGCTGCTTCAGGCGGCCGAACGTGCGCGGCGTTTGCCCGAGCTCACCTCGATCATGCTGGATGCCGCCCTGCGGCATGCGTCCGAATGGTCGGGCCGGCTGGCACGGAGCAGGGTGGCGGTGAACATCGGCGCCGAGAACCTGCGCGATCCCGAGCTCGTCGCGTCCGTGGCCGCGGCATTGACGATATGGAACGCGCGCGCGGACGACCTGACCATCGAGATCACCGAGACCGCGCTGATGATCGAGCCCGAGAAGAGCCGAAATGCCATGGAGAAGCTGCGGGACCTCGGCGTGCGTGTCGCTATCGACGACTTCGGCACGGGTTATTCCTCGCTTTCCTATTTCAAACACATTCCAGCCAGCGAATTGAAGGTGGATCAGTCTTTTATCGTGAACATGCACGACGACACCGCGGACAGAAAGATCGTGCAGACGGTGATTCACCTGGCGCATGCCTTCGAGCTGAAGGTCGTCGCCGAGGGCATCCAGGACGAGCGCGCACTGCGTCTGCTGGGCGAAATGAACTGCGACATCGGCCAGGGTTTCTGGTTCGGCAAGCCGATGCCGGCCGACGCGTTTCTGGATTGGCTCTCGTCGGCCAGGTCAACCAGCCGCAGGCCGGCATGAGCATGCCCCGGACTCCGATCCGGGGGCTCCAGACCGTTGCCGGCGAGTTGCGCCGGGAACGCTGCGCTTATCCCCGCCTACGACTTCGTTCGAATGGCAGCAGGGCTTCGTACTCGGCGAGCGTGTGCTCACCCTGTCGGGGCGGATAACCGGACTTGAGTCGGAAATAGT
This sequence comes from Gammaproteobacteria bacterium, assembly GCA_050740235.1. Lineage (GTDB taxonomy): Bacteria > Pseudomonadota > Gammaproteobacteria > Steroidobacterales > JACDCP01 > JACDCP01. The sequence continues at coordinate 9,160 of JBOIDB010000071.1, read as the reverse complement.
CCGCGACGATCGTCGCCTGTTGCTCGACGCCGTAGGCACGGAACGGCTTGCCGTGGACGAACGGCGCGTAGCTGTAGTTCCGGTTGAACATGCCGCACAGGATGACCTTGACGCCGTGCTGGTGCTGCCACACGTGCGTCAACTCGTGAATGAACCAGGCCTTCGCGCGAATGCCCATGGCCGAAAAATCGTCGACATGGTCGGCCGGATGAAAATAGATATTGCCGTCGGGCGCCATTGCCAGGCCGCGTTTCTGGAACGGCCAGAAACGCCCGCAGAGAATACGGGCCGACGAGCAATCGATATCGTCGCCGAACACTTCGTGCCCCAGCGCGCTTTCGCCCGGGGTCAGCGGCCGGCAGGCGGCATTGCGCCTCATCCGTCGCACGAGTAAGGGATGCTCGCGGCGTCGGCTCTCAGACGCGCTTTCATGTAATAGTCCAGCATTCCGGATATGCGCGGAACGTCGGCCGGCGAGAGGAGATCGTCGGCATCGCGGCTCCAAGCGTCAACGCATTCGCTGTCCGTGTGCTCCGACGCCGCGCAAGCCAGCAGGTTGTCGAACGCGGTGCGGTATTGCTCGAAGGCCTCGCGATTCATCGGCTCGCCGTGGCCGGGCACGAGCAGGGTGAACCTGGCATCGGAAAGACTCTGCAGCGCGGCTTTCCAGCGCTCCGGACAGGCCGTGTCGAAGAACGGCACCGGCAGCGTGACGAGATCGCCGGCTGCGAGGATGCCGGTCGCCGGATCCAGCACCCAGATATCGCCGGCGGTGACCGCCCGTTTCTCGAGAACGAGCGAAAGTTTGCGACCGGCAATCGTGCGCGGCCCCGAACGGTGCAAGACCTCGTGCGGCGCGAGCTGCTCGCCTGTCTCGATGAGGCCGAGCTCCGTGCGAAGCCGGCCTTTCGCCTCCTCATCCCCGGTGCTGTCGATAGCCTCCTCGAGTTGCCGCGCATAGTCCGCCAGAAATCCCGTCATCGCATCCTCCAGCGCGGAGCTCGCGTAGATGCGCACGTCGGGGATACGCTGCCGTATCAGCACGTTGCCGCCGATATGATCGAGGTGCCAGTGGGTATTGATCACCGCCTCGAGCGGCTTTCCGGTATCGCCTGTCAGGTCCAGCAGCTTCCGGGTATGCTCGCGGTGGCGGCCGGTATCGACTACGATCCAGCCTTCCGGCGCGCGGATGAGGACGCTGTTGCCGTCCGGCTGCCGTCCTTCGACGAATTCGCCGGCGATGAAATACACATCGGGCGCCAGCTCCACGGCGGGCGCCGCCCAGGCAACGCTCGCCATGGCTGCGAGACCGGGCACGAGGAAGATCGGCATATCGAACCCTCCGGAGAAAGCGATTCTCTTGGACATCGATCCGGCCGATTTGGTGCTGGCTGTTTGCGTTATGGAGGACCGGGATGAACATCAGGCACGATGAAAGGCGGCGGCGGTTCGTTACGGCGGTCGAGGGCGGGGAAGCGGTTCTCGACTACGACCGGGTGGGGGACGATACGCTGGACTACAAGCACACCTTCGTTCCCCCCGAGCATCGCGGACGGGGCATCGCGGGCAGGCTGGTCCGATACGCCCTCGATTATGCCAGGGACAACGAGCTCAAGGTCATCCCGACCTGTCCGTTCGTGGCAAGCGTGATACGAGATTACCCGCAGTACGAGCCGCTCGTCGCCGAGGTTTCCTAGTATCCTGTCCGATTAATTAGTTGAATTATTTTATGGCTCAACTAGACTATGGCAGTGCCATCATCGAGGGCTATGCCATGGGTCGATCAGCTGCTGCTATTGTACTGAGCGAAGAGGAAGAAGCGGAACTCAAGCGTTGGCGCCGGCGGCGGAATACGGCGACCGGACTGCATGTGCGGGCGGGCATCGTGCTGGATTGCGCGCACGGGTACTCCGGAGAAGAGATCGCTGAGCGGCAGCGGACGAGCCAACAAACGGTGACCAAGTGGCGGCGCCGCTTTGCCAGTGATCGATTGGACGGGCTATCGGATGCGCCACGCAGCGGCCAGCCGCGGCGGCATGACGACAGCAAAGTCCAGGACGTGCTTGAGGCGACCCTTAATCGTCGTCCGAAGAAGGCGACCCACTGGAGCGTACGGAGCCTGTCGGAGGACCTCGGCATGCCACGCGACTTTGTGCATCGGGTCTGGCGTGCCTTCGGTCTCAAGCCGCACCTGTCGAAAAGCTTCAAGCTCTCAACCGATCCGCACTTTGTTGAGAAAGTGCGCGATGTGGTGGGTCTGTATCTCGATCCCCCAGACAAAGCCCTGGTTTTGTGTGTGGATGAAAAAAGTCAGATCCAGGCGCTGGACCGCACTCAGCCCTCATTGCCGATGGATTACGGCCTGCCGGAGACCCACACCCACGATTATCGGCGCCATGGCACGACTACCTTGTTTGCCGCCTTGGATGTTGCCACCGGTGAGGTAATCGGCAAACTCAAACGTCACCATCGCAGTAGCGAATTCATCAGTTTCCTGCGGCACATTGATTCGGTGGTGCCGGACGATCTGGATGTTCATCTGATCCTGGACAACTACGGTACTCACAAAACGAAGAAAGTGAAACACTGGCTGTTACGTCATCCGCGATTCCACTGTCACTTCACGCCAACTTACAGTTCCTGGATCAACCTGGTGGAGCGCTTCTTCGCGGCACTTACCGAGCAGCAACTACGCCGTGGCACGCATCGCTCAGTGCCCGCTTTGGAACAAGCGATACGCGACTACCTGGAAATTCATAACGAGCAGCCGACACCGTTTCGCTGGACCAAGTCGGCGGATGAGATCATCGAGTCCGTCAACTCAGTTCTTAAACGAATTAATCGGACAGTATACTAGCAGGGTATTGAAAAAGCCATCCATGGCTTTTTCAACTTTGGCAGGCTGCCGAAAAACAAAGTTCTTCAACAGCCTGCCAGCCGTTCGAAACGGTCATTATGCGCCTCCTGCGAGCCGGGGCGACAGACGACAATCGTCGTTTGCCGACCGCGCCGCAACGCAGCGTCACGATGCCTGTCGGTACGGGTCGTACGTGTAGTATTTCGGCCGCGAATCGAGGCGCACGTGCAGCCAGGGCACGCCGCCGCCGGCGGTACTGAGCCAAAGCGGATGTTCGTCGAGACGTCTTGCGACAGAGGCCCCGACCGCGCGCCAGAGCGCGTGTTGCTGGTCAATCGGCGCTTCGCGCGCAAACGCAGCGAGGTGCGTATACGCCGATTCATGCGCTCGGGGGCACGGTGCGATCAGGAACGCGTCGTGGCCGAGGTTCGGGAATTCGACTACGTCTTCGGCCGGCTCCGCGGCATCGAAGTAGCTGCGGAAATCGCTGGCGTTCGGACTTGTCTGCGCGAGGAACGGACTGTCCACGAAGACGAACTCGAACGTCCGGTCGGCTGTCCGGTCCGTGACCGGGGGCGTCTCCCAGAAGTACGCCGCAAACGGCGCGCGCTCGAGAATGGAGATGAAGAAGTTGCGGAATGCCGCATCATCCTGCCAGGCGTCGACGACGGCCGAATACGTCAGAAGCAGGCTGTCGCGCAGGATGGATATCCTGCACGCCTCGCCGTCGCGAAGCACTTCCATGTCGGTTTTCCACACGTTCTGCCGCCTCAGTTCACTTTCCGGGTATCCGGCTCGCCCATCGCCTGGCGCCACGCGCGTTCGACCGCCGGCTGGACGAAGAAGGCCGTGAAGGCCCTCTGCCGGCCTTCGTCCTCGCCGGCGAATTCCATTTTCCAATCGGCCAGACTCACACGCTCTTTCGTCTCCTCGAGCGTCGCGGCGTCGGCAACCGCGGTGTCCACCTCGTCGACGAGATCGCGCAGCATGGCCTGGAGCTGGTGAATGTACGCGTTGTCCCGCTGCACGGCGCCGTGTCCCGGAAAAATGATGTCCGCGTCCAGCGCCTCGACCTTGCTGAGCGTCTCGGGCCAGACTGAGTAATAGGAGCCGAAGGTCGACGGGAACAGGCTGGTATCGACGACCAGCACGTCGCGCTCGTTGATGACGATGAACGAATTGCCTTCGATCGGATCGGCCAGCGCGTCCTTCCATACGATGCCGTGAACGTCCTCGGCAAGCTCGACCACGTCGCACTCCTTCAGCGGCAGCTCATCGGCGGCGAATGCGGACGGGATCGCGAGGATCGGCAGGACGGCGATGACGGACCAAAGCATTCGAGTCGGCATAGCGGACACCTCCGTGAAACCGACGGGTTTTCAGGCATCGGGAGGCTGGCCGGAAAAAGGACCGCCGCCGGCGGGGAAGGTTCCGCGCCGGCCTCGCTCCCCTATGCAGGTCCGGTTCCGTAGGCGAGCTTTCCATCGACGACTCGCGCCGCCGACGTGTACGGATGCTCGACCGGCTCCCTGCCGCCCATGATGTGATGAACGGACAGCCCACGCGCCTTGAGATCGTCCGCGATCAGCGCGCGATGGCACCGCCACCATAACGCTTCGGCGCAAAGCAGCGCGGTCCGCTTTTCGGCCGCGAGGCTCAACAGGCGGCCGACGGCAGCCCGGTACTCGGCCGTTCCCATGTAGTCGGCATAACCACGAAAGGATCGATTGCGCCAGACCGTGTTGCGTGAGTCGGCCGACGGCGTTCTGCGCCCGCCGAGATCCGGGAACGGGGCGTAATCGATGCCGACTCCGGACAGCGCATCGGCGAGCGGCCGAGGATTGAACCAGGGCCAGGCACGCGAACCGGCATGACGGCGCACGTCCGCTATCGCTTCGATCCGCGAGTCCGCCAACAGTGACAGGAACTCGCCGATCGCGTGCGACGAATGGCCGATCGTCCAGATTGAACGGGGATTCGACGAAACCAAGCGTGCCTATCCGCTCCAGGCGATGTAACCGACGCCGCGCGCCATCAGCACGGCGCAGAGTATCAGCAACGCCACGGCGACAAGCTCGACGTGCAGGATCGTCCGGATCGTGCGCCGCCTGCCCGACTCCAGGCTCGGAACCTGTCCTGCCTGCAACGGCTTCTTCCATGACAGGAACACCCGCGTAGGGTAAATCGAGAGCAGCGCGATCGTAACGAAAAGCGTGATCTTCGCGATGAACGGCACACTGTGGAAATAATAGGCGGCGCCCTTCTCGAACCAGAACACGCGCATCACCCCGGCGACGAGGACGACGCCCGCCGAGATTCCGAGAGCCATGTCGGCGAAGCGCAGCTTCCGGGCGCTCGAAAGCGTCAGCTCATCCCTGACGAGGACGAATTCCAGAACCAGCGTGGCGACGAGCGCAAAGGCGGCAATGTGATGGAGAAAGGCAAACAGGTAAGTCATATCGAAACTCCCATCGCATTCTCCATGCGCACGTCATTTCCGCCCGTCGCGCGGCCGCCACAGCTCGGCGTCGAGCGATGTCTGCCAACCGAATCTTTCGAGGTTGACGCGGCCGCCGACGAACGACACGCCTTCGCGCTCGAGCAGCGCCCGCTGCCGGGTTCGGTAGGGCGAGCCTTCAGGAATCGCAATCCTGCCCTGCGCATTCAGCACGCGGTGCCACGGCAGCTTCAGGTTCTTCGGCGCCGCGCGCAATGCCTGAGCCGTCAGGCGCGCGCCGCGCGGAAAGCCTGCGCGCTCGGCAATTCTACCGTAGGTAGATACACGGCCCCGCGGTATCTTTGCGATCACCTTCCAGATGCGCGAGTAGTTCCGGTTGTGTTCCGTCATGCGCGTTCAGCCGACTTCAGGTAAGCCAGGATGTCGGCGCGTGCCCGCTCGAGCAGGGAGTCGCGGTCCAGCGAGCCCAGGATTTCCCTTACGACGCGTTTGGGACCCGCCTCGCCCCAGGATTTGCCGAGGGCCAGATATCGTTCGGCGACGCGACCGACGACGTAGGTGCCATAGTAGGCGACCGCGCCCTGCGCGCCAGCGGTGACGAACGTGGACAGGCCGCCGGTGCCGAGCTTGAGCGCCGACGAGAGCGCGTGCACCGCCCAGACGGTACCCATCAGGGCGGTCAGATGCTTGATGATCGTGACGATCAGCGAGCCGGCCTCGGTGCGGTTGAGCGGCAGCTGATGCAGCCGCGACAGGTGCACGACCATGGTGACGTCGACCATCGCCGCCGCGAACAGATCGGCCACGGGGATCGGATTCAGCGCCACCGCCACCCCTTTGCCGACGCAGTAAGTGCGGATGATCTTCTCGGCAAGGTCATGGCGGGTCGCGACGATGCGCTCGCCGACCTGCCGGCTCAGCGTGCCGGCGAACAGGCTCGCGTTGAGCGCCGCCAGCGTCTTGCCCTCGCGCTCGAGGATTTCCCAGAGGCGCGCGCGCAGCCCCTCGACATCGGGCGCGCGCGGCCGCTCCATTCGTGTTTCGCGGCCTTGCTCGTCGGCGCGAAGCAGCATCTCGGGCGTCGGACGGGCGCTGACCGGCAGTACGTTCCGCGCCGCCACCAGCCCTTCCGCGCGTTGCGCCAGCGATGCGAGCAGGCGACGCTGCTCTTCCGCGGTATAGCGATCGGTCTTGTTCAGCACGAGCAGCAGCGGCCGGCCGCAATCGGCGAGCCAGCGCAAGGCTTCGAGCTCCGTCGCGGTCAGATCGGCCTCGACTACGAACAGGATGAGGTCGGCTCGTTGCGCCGCTTCGCGAGCCATGCGCTCGCGATCCTCGCCTTCGATCTCATTGATGCCCGGCGTGTCGATCAGGAACACGCCGCCGGCTTCGTATTCCCGCCACCGGCCGACCGCCGTGCGCTGCGTCTCTCCGTGCAACGGGCTGACCGCGAACTCGTCGCTGCCGATCAAGGCGTTCAGCAGAGAGGATTTGCCCACGCCGACGCGTCCGAAAACCGCGATATGCACATAACCGTGCTCGAGCTTGTCGAGCATGCGCTCGATGTCGGCATAGTCGGAAGCCAGAGTTTCGCGAACGGCCGGCGGCACTCGCGGATCGTCGACCAGCTCGCGCAGGCTTTCGCGCGCAAGGGCCAGATGGCGGTCGCCGCGCGATGGATTGGCGGCAGGGTCGACGACTCTGGGTCGCGGCTGGAACACGCGCGACCAGAGCGCGCGAGCACCTTCGATGACCTTCATTCGGAGTGGCCCGGCAAATCGCCGGCAACGGCCTGCGGCCCCCGGATCGGTGTCCGGGGCAGGCTAATGCCAGCCTACTCGCTCAGCTCCTCTCCCGAGCCGCCCATTTCCGCGGGCACATCCTTCTGCTTGGGCAGACCGTCCTTCAGCCGCAGCACGGACTCCTGATAATGAACGTGCACGGCCGGCTTGAACGAAAGCTCGGGGATCACGGCGGCATAAACGTCGGTGAGGCCCATCGTCGGATGCTCGGTCAGGACGTGCCCGCCGCAGGTCTTGCACCACTTGCGATAGCTGTTCGCGGTCTTGTTGTAGGTGCCGATGTTGCTTTCGCCACGCGTGATCTTCACGGCTTCGGGATTCCAGAGCGTGAACGCGTTGACCGGGCCAGCGGACCAGCTGCGGCAGGAATCGCAATGGCAATAGCCCATCGCCACCGGCTCGCCGCTGACCGTGAGCTGGACTGCGCCGCAGAAACAGCTGCCGCCGCGGGTGTTCGAATCATTCATTGAATTCTCCTCTTCGGTTGCACGCCGCGAGTGCACTGAGCATCAGCGGCTCTTATCCTGTTCTTCCTTCGCGGCGAGCGCGATCCTCGCCAGCGACCGCGCACGCGCCGACAGATCCCCCTGCAGGGTTTCCTCGAAGCGCGCCGCGGCCGGCGCCGGCTTCAATTCACCGCGCACTTCGAGCGTATCGATGAGGCTCGAGCCCAGTGCGTCGAAGATCAGACCGTAGGCGACGGCGTGCATGAGTCCGCCCGCCACGGTGCCGATGCCCGGAAACGCCTTGAAGCCGTTGCCCGCCACGGCCAGCAGGATCGGAAAAGCCTTGCCGGCCTTGCTCTGACTCAAATCGAGGAACTGCTGGATGTCCAGGCCCTTTACCGGCGCATTGTAGAGCCCGCAGAGCTCGCGCACGAGGCTGGTGCCGAGAAAGCCCTGGATCAGCACGTCGGTCCCTGGCGTCACGGCCGCGAGCGCGCCGATCACTGCCTTGCGCGTGTAGTTCTTCACCAACTCCCGCGCCTTGCCGCGCCGGTAATGCGCCTCCACTGCGTCGAGCTTGCGCGCGGCGAGCAGGAACACGGCGCTGTCGCGCAGCGTTTCCAGCGCTTCCGGATCGCGGTCCAGGCGGCGCTGCAACGCGGCCAGCAGCGCATCGACTTCGGGCTCGCGCGGGCGCTCGATGGTCTTTTCGCTGCCGTCCGGCGCGACCGTCACCACGCGCTCCGTGCCGCCGGCGGCGACGAACACTACATCCATGCTTTCGAGTTCTCCCGCATCCTCGGCGGCACGGGCAATGAGTCGCCCGCGCAATGCTTCGAGCTCCGCCTTGGAATAGCGGTCGCTCTTGTTCAAGGCCAGCACGACCGGCTTGCCGAGCTCGCGCAAGGCCTTGAGACTCGCGAACTGATCACGGCTCAGGTCGCTGTCGCATACATACACGACGACGTGCGCGCGCAAGGCTTCGTCCCGCGCCGCAGCTTCGAGCGCCCGGCCCGGCTCGTTGCTGCCCGGAACGTCGGCGAGGATCAGCTCATCGCCGGCCGGGCTCTTCCAGACATAATGCTCGATCGCGCGCGTGGAGCCTCCCCGGACGTCGATCTCCGGCTCCGCGTCCGGAACGAGCGCGTGTATCAGCGCGCTCTTGCCGGTCGAGATATCGCCGAACAGCGCGACGTAAACCCGCCCGGCCGAACGCCGCCGCCCGAGCGCCTCGAGCTCGCGGCGAACCTCTCCGACTTCGAGACCCTCGGCCTCCGCCGCCGCGAGGCGGCTGCGCAGGTCGTCTTCTGTAACCCGCTTCGGCTTCCTCACCTCTGCGACGCTCCGCGACGGCCGGAGCAGACGCCAGATCGCCCAGGCGCTCGCCAGCACGGCCGCGACGATCGCGCTCACGTAAAAATAGAACAGCCAGCGCGGCGCCGCGCGCAGGCGATCCCAGACGGCGAACGCTGACTCCGTCACGAACAACGCGGTCGCGACGACGGCGAGCAGCGCCAGCGCGATCGCGAGAGCGATCAGGATGCGAATGAGTCGATCGACGCGCATGCGCCTTACTGCGCCGATCGCCCAGCGCCCA
>JBOIDB010000070.1:0-4401 GCA_050740235.1 Gammaproteobacteria bacterium | reverse complement strand
TCGAAACCGGCATACAAAACGATCCGGCCGCCATTTGAACCTCCATACAGAAAAATGTTTCGATTATCCCAACCATCATTTTTTGAAGCATACTCAACTGCGCCTTTGAAAACTCCCCAAATCATATTCTGTTTGCCACCATTGGTAACTTTTCGGGTGACAAAATTCCAATCGTTAAACCCATTCATCTCGTAGGAATCAAACGATATCGTGGCGAACCCGTTTCGGCGAAACATCTCAACTCGGGCGCGATCATCCTCGCGATACCCGGCACCGCCATGCGCGTATACTATGACGGGAGCATTGCTATCTCCGTTAGGGGTCCATATCTCAACAGATGAGTGGTTTGGATCGAACTTTGCAAACGGGCCCCCCAGTGCAAAAAAGCCTCGTGAACCAACCTCTCTAAGTTCTGGCGTAATTCCCGAATCTACTGCTCCAGTTTCCCTCTCTCTTGACACTATCGGTTCAGATCCCGAATCGCCAGGCGCAGAGTTGCAACTAGAGACGGAGAAAATAAGCACAAAAAGTAAATGCGTACACAAACTTCGCATTCCGATTTCCCTGATTTCAATTTGAAAACGCGACACTGCTAACACCATTCATGCCTTGAGCGATGCGTTGCCTTTCGCTGGACTGCGGGAAACTGTAAGGTACGGACAGCGGCATGTCTTGTACGAATCGGAACCGCGCGCCCCAATGGTGACGCTAGATCAGGCCGGAGCCGGTGCCGCATCCGTCTGCGCCGTGCCGCCCTCGCCAGCGCTGCGCGCGCGCGTCCAGCATTTCTGGATCGAGACGCGGCAGTCGACCGGCGATCGCGGGCTCGGCGCGTGGCGCATCGTCGCGGATCACTGCGGCCATCTCTTGTATCATCGCGTGCGCGGGCCGGACGGCACCCTGGCGCATCGGCTCGTGCTGGTCGGCCCGCGAACGGTGGCCGTCGACATCGACAAGCGCCGCCGTCTGGTGACCGCCGGCGTGCGGCTCCAGCCGTGGGCGCTGCCCGCATTGTTCGATGTCACTGCGGCCGAGCTCAGCGATCGCGGCATGGCGCTCTACGATGTCCTGGGACGACGCGCGAGTGCACTCGCGGATCAGCTCGAGGCGGCAGCGCCGGAAGAGCTGCCGGGCGTCCTGGAACGATGGCTCACGCCGTTCGCCCTGGCAGCCGAGTTCCGTGACGAGCGGCGTGCGCGCTACGCGGCGCGGCTGCTCGCGGGAGCGACCGCGTGCGGCGACACAGCGAGCGAGCTTGGGATCAGCTCACGTAGGCTGCGCGGGTTGATGCACGAGCAGATCGGCCTCGCGCCGAAGACCTTCGCACGGATCGTCCGGCTGCACGATGCGTTGGAACGCGCGCGCGCAGCCGGTGGCGCCGCGTCATGGTCGCGCATCGCGGCGGTGAGCGCGTTCACCGATCAGGCTCACCTGATTCGCGAGTTCAAAGATTTGCTCAGGGAGACGCCGGGCACGTGGGTGAGGAGATCCTCGAAGCTCTGAGGCAAGCGTGGGAGGCGTTCGCAGCTACGATGATCCTGTGCGCTGCGGCCGCAGCTTGGCAAGCTTTTCGAGATCGCGCTGATTTTACAGGGGACCCAATGCGCGACACGCGGGAGTCCGGCGTCTCGTTCGAGATCACGAATCTGTCCCGAGAGCGCGTTTATCGCCCGGCGGAAGCCTGCTATCTTGGCAGCGGAACCGTGAGAGATGGCGCGCCATGAATGATCTCGACAGGCTCCGTCGTCGTGACTTCATCAAGCTGACCGCCGCTGCCGGACTGGCGGCGATGCTGCCAGTGCCCGCGAATGCAAATTTCCGCGCGATGGCCAAGCGTCCGATTCCCGGCAAGGACGAAGACATTCCGGTGATCGGCCTCGGGACGTCGCACGAGTTCAATGAGTTGCCCGCAGACGGCGGCATACAATTGAAAGCCGTGTTGCGGATGCTGCTCGAACACGGCGGCACGCTGGTCGATACGGCGCCGGGCTATGGCGATTCCGAGCGACACCTGGGCGATTTTTTCGCCGAACTGGAGCTCCTGGACGACCTGTTCGTGTCGACCAAGGTCAACGAGCGCGGGATTGCCGCCGGACTGGCGTCGATGGAACGCTCACAGGAATTGCTCGGCAAGCAACCGCTCGATCTGATGATGGTGCACAGCCTGGTCGATGCCGAGACCCAGCTCCGAAACCTGCGCGAGTGGAAAGACGCGGGCCGGGTGCGGTTCATCGGCATCACGACTTCGCGGAGCAGCGGCTTCGCCGAGATGGTATCGCTCATCCGCTCGCACGACCTCGACTTCATACAGGTGAACTATTCGCCGATGGAAACGGGTGCGGCGGAGCGTGTGATACCGGCGGCTGCCGAGCGCGGCGTGGCTGTCATGGTCAATCGCGCATTCGGCAACGGAACCTATTTCGACCGCGTCGCCAGTCATGCGTTGCCGTCCTGGACAGCGGAGTTCGGGTGCGAAAGCTGGGCGCAGTTGTCGCTCAAGTACATACTGGGCCACCCGGACGTGACCTGCGTGCTTGCCGCGACCAGCAACCCCGATCACATGGAGGACAATGCGAGAGCAGGCTCCGGCCCCCTGCCCGATGAGTACACCCGGCGACGCATCGTGGAATTCCTGCAGACAGTCTAGCGCCACCCGCCGAGGATAACGGTGGACTCAGACAATCAACCGGTGCCCGCGGGAGTCACCGGCCACAAGGTGCTCGTCACCTTGCGTTACGGCTTTCTGACCATCTCTAGGAAGGGCTGCGCCGCGCGCAGCGCGATCGAAGCCTCGTCGCACAGCCACTCGCGAAAGTGCACGATCTTGCGGCTGCCGTGCCGGGCCACCGGACAGACAAACCAGAAGCGGCGGCCATCGGAAGCGGCGAAGTCGTGCACGGGTACCAGGCGACGGGCATCGAGCTCGGCTCGAAACAGGATCGGCGAGCCGATGGCGATGCCATGCCCCGCCACGGCGGCGGCGATGTCCAGGTACTCGGCGGAGAAGGTCGTACCGAAGCTCCCCGGCGGCGGTGTCTGCGCGGAGCCCCGCGCCCGGTGCCAGAGCGCCCACCAGTCGGGACGGCCGAGCAAAGGCACGTCCGGCCGCACACCCGGATCGGCCAGGGCCACTCTTGCTGCATCCAGCAGGGCCGGGGCGCACAGCGGCATGAATACGCTCGGAAACAGCTCCACGGTACGCAGTCCCGGCCAGTGGCCGTCGCCGTTGCGGACGGCCGCATCGAAGTGGCCACCGGCCAGGTCCTGTGGCTCGGGCGACAGCTCGAGTTCCACCACGATCTCCGGATGTCGAGCGCGGAACGCGCCGAGCCGCGGCGTGAGCCAGCTGGTGCCGAAGCTCGGCAGCGTGGTCAGGGTCAACCGTGCGGCATCTAGGTCGGCCGCGCGGATGAAGCTGGCGCGCAGCCCCTCGAAAGCGGCAGTGGCCTCGCGCGCGACGGTCCGCCCCGCATCCGTCAGTTCGACCCGCTGGGCGTGACGCAGGAACAGACGCACGCCGAGCTGCTGTTCCAGCCTGCGCACGTGATAGCTGACCGAAGCCGCCGTGGTATCGAGCTCCTCCGCCGCCTTGGCGAAGCCGCCCAGTCGCGCGGCCGCCTCGAAGGCGCGGATCGAAACGAGTGACGGGAAGCGGCGCCCGGTGAGCATAAGTCTGGCTTAGCCTAGGGCCCGAATGCCGCATGGTCAACCGCCCGTGGCCGCGGCAACATGCTCCCTTCTCCTCGGGTCAAAAGGGTGCCGGCATGTTGCGTCGCGATTTCCTAGAACAGATGGCCGCCGTGGGCGGCGCAGCCGTCGTCGGTTTGCCGGTCGGTGTCCTGGCGAGACCGGAACCCGCGGCATCAGGGCCGGCCAGTGACACATCCGCACACGCGGACGATTGGCGCTGGCTGCTCGGTACCTGGGACGTGCACCACAGCCGTCTCAAGGAGCGGCTCGCCGGCGACACCCGTTGGGAGGAATTCGCCGGCAAGAGCACTCTATGGCTGACTCTCGATGGCCTGGGCACGATCGACGACAACCTGCTGGAACTGCCCGGCGGCACCTACCGTGGCATAAGCATCCGCGCCTTCGACCCGGTGTCCGGCACCTGGGCGATCTGGTGGCTGGACGGCCGCAACTCGACCCGGATCGAGCCGCCGGTGCGCGGCGGCTTCCAGGGCGACACCGGCACCTTCCTCGGCCGTGACACGTTCAAAGGACAGCCCATCGTGACCCGTTTCGTCTGGCATGACGTCCACGGTCGGCGACCGTGGTGGGAACAGGCATTCTCGCCCGACGACGGCGCCAGCTGGGAGGTGAACTGGCGCAACTGGTTCACCCGCACCGCGGCCGAGCCGCGGCCGCTGCCATCACTGGACGACGCGCCGCGTGATTTCG
>JBOIDB010000069.1:0-7349 GCA_050740235.1 Gammaproteobacteria bacterium | reverse complement strand
ACGAAGATCCTCCCCAAGCTGCGTGCGGGTTCGGAGCTAAAGATCGGCGTGGATTTTTCGGTGACGGTTACGAGCGGCGCGGCAGATCGCCTCGCGACCGAATTGCGGCAAGTCCTGGAGGAACTCGGGCTGGGCGAAGCAGTTCAGATCGACTGAGCTTCTGGTTTCATCGGCACGCCTATCTAGCTTCAAGGCGCAAACACGCACGTGGTGTTCGAACTCTAAACCAGCGTCACGGCATCCAACGCGCCGATGCCGGTCGACTCGCGGGTCTATAATCGGCATGGAGCGCTGAAAACGGTAGCCCGGAACGCCGTGAGCACCACGTCAGAGTCGTCCGAGGTCCTGCCGCTCTTCCCGACCTTCGTCTGGAAGAGCCAGCTCGGCGAGGCAGTCTTCCGCCCGATCGACGAGCAGCTCGAAACCGTGCTGGGAGAGCTATGCCGCGAAGAGCTGGCGCGCGGACAGAGCTGGCAGTCGAGGCACGACCTGCACGTACGGAGCGAGCTTGCCGGTCTCATGCACTGCGTGAACCAGGCGACGCGCGCCGTGCTGCAGTTTCTCAAGATCCGGGAACAGCCGTTCGAGGTGACCGGGTGCTGGCTGAACGTCTCCGCGCCCGGCGCCGCCCACGCCCTGCACAATCACCCCAACAACTATCTCAGCGGCGTGTACTACATGCAGGTTCAGGCGGGCGCGGACACGATCAACTTTCACGACCCGCGCGCGCAGACCGGCGTCATCCGGCCGCCGGTCATTGAGCTCGTTGCGGCGAATGCCGATCAGGCCGTCGTCAGCGTCCGCGAGGGAGCGCTGTTGCTGTTCCCCGCCTGGCTGCCGCACTCGGTGGATGCGAACGCCAGCGACCGCAGGCGGATCAGCGCCAGCTTCAACATCATGTTCACCGCCTACACGGAGACGATGAGCCGGCCGATGTGGGATCCCGGTATTCGGTAGGCGCCGCTGAAGTCATCCGTCGCGCCACGCGGCTCCTGCGCGATGCGACGCACCGCCTCGCTCGTCCGCTCCTTCGTCCGGATCCGGTATGGCATCGTCCAGAGGCCGTTATCTCCCTTGCTCGTCCCGGTCCGGGCGCGAAGCCTTGATCTTGCCCACGACTTCCGCGCGTACGGGGTAGCCTCCCAGGCCTCCCTTTGTTCGACGTGGTGACATTCGGGGTTGAGTCATTTCCGGACCGGTCGGATTTCCCCTCCGTGATCTATGGGTTGCGTTTCAAGGTTTCGCAGGCAGCGCGTTCAGGAATGCCTCCGCCCTCACGATCGGTACTGGCAATTGTGCCGCCAGACTCAACAAGTCCTTGTCGCCCGTCACGAGATAATCGGCTTTGCCGGCGAGCGAGAGCTCGAGAAACGGCACATCGAACGGATCGCGGCATTCGGGCACGGCGGGCCGTCTGGAAGGCAGCTTGACGGTAGTGCAGTAGGGCAGGTAATCCGCAAGCAGATCCTCCCGCTTCGCTTCGGTCAGCTCGAATTCCGGATAGGCGAGCACGCGCAGCAGCTCCGTCGCTGTGCTTTTGGATACGAGCGGATGGAACTGTCCACCTTGCCAGGTGCTGCGCAGCTTAACCAGCCGACCTTTCCCGAAGATGAGCGCGGAAACGACGAGATTGGTATCGACGACGGCCCGCGGCCCCGCGCTCATTTGCCTTTGCGTCGTCCGACGCGCCGCGCCCAGGCGACTGCCTCGGCGACATCGCGCTCGGTGATGTCGAGCTCCGCGAGCTTCGCACGCACCGCCTCCGCCCGCTGAATTCTGACCGGCGTAAGAATGACGCGGCCTCCTTCGGTTTCGACCTCGAAGTATTCCGTCGGGCCTACGGCCAGGGCGACGCTCTTGGGAAGCGTGAGCTGGTTTCTTGCAGTCAGTTTCACGAGCATAATGCTTATCACAGGAAGTAAGGAGTTCTTACTTTACGAATGTAAGGAATCATTTCAAGTTCCGGGCGGTGTTGCCCGCCATGACAAGTCCCTGCGGTATTTCCATTCTGCAAAGATGCCGGAGCCTGTTACTTCGTATCCCAACGCTTGCAGCCACTGCTTGACCGCGTGATTGCTGTTGTGGAACAACCAATAAGGGCGGTCGTAGGGCACGAAGTCCAAGCGATGGACAGCATTGCGAACATTGACGCTCCATGGTGTGTATGAGCTTCAATCTTGGGCATAATCTGTGCCGATTAACCGCCGCGGAGAAGGAGCAACAGCGATGACTGAGAAGCAGAAAATGGACCCGCGCATTCTGGAGCTCTACGACGAGTACTGTCACGGCGGCATCGATCGCCGCGAGTTCCTGCGCCGCTCGGGAGCGGTCACGGTCGTCGGCGGATTCTCGGCGCTCGCGCTCGCCCAGGCCATGCTGCCGCGCTACGCGCAGGCGCAGACGATTTCCTTCACCGACGAGCGCATCAGGAACGTCTACGTGACGTATCCCTCGCCCGGCGGCACCTCCGGTGAAATGCGCGGCTATCTCGTGCAGCCGCAAGGCGATGGGCCATTCCCCGCGGTGGTCGTCATTCACGAGAACCGCGGGCTCAATCCCTACATCGAAGATGTCGCGCGGCGCTTAGGTATCGCCGGCTTCCTGGCGCTGGCGCCCGACGGGCTGAGCCCGGTCGGCGGTTATCCCGGCAACGACGACGACGGCCGCACGATGCAGGCGGAGCTGGACGAAGAGGAGCTGCGCTTAGATCTACTGAACAGCGCGAAGTATCTCAAGGCTCACGAGCTCTCGACGGGCAAGCTGGGCGCGGTCGGCTTCTGCTTCGGCGGCGGCATCGTCAATTACCTCGCCGTTGCGCTGGGCGCCGATCTCGACGCGGGCGTGCCGTTCTACGGCGCCGCCCCTGCGGCTGAGGACGTGGCGAAGATCGAGGCGCCGCTGCTCATCCAGTACGCGGAGGAGGATCCGCGCATCAATTCGATGTGGCCGGAGTTCGAGAAGGCGCTGAAGGCTAATGACGTGCAGTACACCATGCACAAGTACGAGGGTACGAGTCACGGGTTTCACAACAATTCGACGCCGCGGTATGACGAGGAGGCGGCGAAGCTGGCGTGGGAGCGGACGATTGAGTTTTTCAACAAGGAGTTGAAGAGTGGTTGAGACCCGGCAGAGCCGGGTGGTTGGTTTTACTGGTCCCCGGCTTTCGCCGGGGCGACGAGAGAGGGCGCCGGGGCGACGAGAGAGGGCGCCGGAAAGACGAAGTACTGGTCGATGGGGCGGATTTCGATGCCGCCGCCGAAATACTGCCCGAGCTGCGCGCCCGGATGTTTTGAGGCCACTTCGACGGCCTCGTTCATGTCCTTGGCCTCGATGATGAAAAACGCGCCGATCGGCTCTCGCGTTTCGGCGTACGGACCATCCATTACGTTGTAACCGTCGCTTTTCGCCCAGATCGTCCGGGCCGACTCGGGTTCACCCAGCGAGCCCACGAGAAGCAGGTGGCCGCTCTCGCGCAGCGCCTCGTCGTGCGGCTTGCAGGCGCGGCCGACGGCTTCCAGGTCGCTCTCCGACATGGCTTTGAAGCGTTCGCTCTCGTAGTAGCAGAAGCAGAAGAATTTCATTTTGGGTCCTTCATTATGAGACCCGGGTTCGCCGGGTTGATTATTCTACTGGGCCCCGGCTTGCGCCGGGGAGACGAGGGAGAGGGATTGTTTTACTGGGCCCCGGCGTTCGCCGGGGAGACGAGGGCGGGGGCCGGCGTTCGCCGGGGAGACGAGGGCGGGGCCGGCCTGCGCCGGGCGAGACGAGAATACGTCACCGGGCGAGACGAGAGGGGGGAATCAGGCCTTGGCGCGCTTGGCCTTCTCCCAGCGCTCCGCCGGCACCGGCGGGATTTCCACGCCGAGCCTGTCCAGTAACGACCGGGCGTCGACCGGCGCGCGCACTTTGACGTCGTTGTCGAAGTAGACGTAAACGTCGCGGCTCTGGCGCTTGCGGGCGGCCTTGAAGACGTCCGCCTTCGGCGCATCCTTGCCGCTCGTCCAGGCGCGAATCTTCTCCGCCCAGTCGTCGAGCGCCTCGTCGGTGTAGCCGCTCACGTAGATTTTCTCGTCGCCGTGCAGGCGCGCGTAAATGAAATCGGCGGTGACGTCTTCCATGTACGGCCATTTGCCGGCCGTGTCGGCGACGACGAGCGCGACGTCGTGCGTGCGCAGCAGCGAGATGAAGCGCTCATCCTTGAAACTCTTGTTGCGGATCTCGACGGCGTGCCTGATCGGACGGTCGGCGTCGGTGCGCGCCCAGCTCCGACCCTTGACCTTGTCATCATGGCCCTTTGCCAGTTTGACCGCCGACTCCGTGTCGCGCGGCAGTAGCTTGAAAAAGTTCTCGAAGCGATCCAGGTCCAGCGACAGGTTCGGCGGGAACTGCCAGAGGAACGGCCCGAGCTTCTCCTGAAGGCGCAGCACGCCCGAGGCGAAGAAGTTCGCGAGCGGCTTTTCGATGTCGCCCAGCCGCTTCATGTGGGTGATGTATCGGCTGCCCTTGACCGCGAACACGAAATCCTCGGGCGTCTGCTCGTACCACTCGCCGTAGCTCTCGGGTTGCTGCAGCGAGTAGAACGAGCCGTTGAGCTCGATCGTGTTGAGCTGACGGCTCGCGTACTCGAGCTCGCGGCGCTGGGGGAGGCCGTCCGGGTAGAACTTGCCTCGCCACGGCTCGTAGCGCCATCCCGAGATGCCGATGCGGACGCTTCCGTGTGCCATTGTTTGCTCCTGCCCTGACTGCCGGCTCGAGATGGCGTGTCGAAAGCTTACACCTGACCGGTGCAGAGCGGCATCATGACGCCATTGCGCAGGCGGTTGCTATTCCCCTGTTCACGCCCTCGGCCAGCGCCTTGCCGATGATTTTTTCTATTACCGCACCGGTCTCGCGCTGCCGGCGGACGGGTGGCGTCTCGTCAACGGCTTGCTCAACAGCGAGGGGTCGGATTCCTGTACGCGAACGGATCGTGAGCCGGATCCGACGCCTCGCTGCTTCGGCCGCTAGTGGAGCGGAATGCGGATCTTCTGGCCGACGAAAATCTTGTCCGGGTCTTCGATGACCTCACGGTTCGCGTCAAAGATCTGCGGATAGTCCTGCGCATCGCCGTAGTACTGCTTGGCGATCTTCGACAGGGTGTCGCCCTGGCGGATCGTGTAGTACTCGACCTTCTCGGCCTTCCCGCCCTGCGCCGGCGCCTTGACGCCGTCCGCCTTGACTTCCTTGACGCCCTTGACGTTGCCCGCCATCAATACGAACTTCTCGCGGGCCGCCTGATCTGCCGCCTCGCCTGAGAGATCGACGACACCATCCTTGAAGCGTACGCCGACATCCTTGACGCCCGGATTGTGCGTCTCGACGTGCTTCTTGATCCTGTCGGCCGCCTCGTCGTCCCTGTCGAACAGCTTCTGGCCGACATCCTTGACAAAATCGAATAGTTCCATTGCCTTGCTCCTGTGTAGAGGTTGCTTCCGGTTCGGGCATTCGCGATAGCTGCACGTTCCATGCCACGGGAGGCCCGGCAACCCTTCGGCCGTCGAACGGGAGCGAGACCTTCAACGCCGAGCGGAAAGGCCGGTTGCCTTGCGGGCGAGCTCGAGCGCCTCGTCGAGCGCCTCGCCGGCAGGCACGGGAACGTCGGGCGTGACGCCGGTGCCCTGCCAGTTGCCGCCGGTGATCGGATTGATCGAGCGGCCTTCGGCCAGCGACAGGACGAAGTGCGGATGCACGCGGCGGTACTCGAACGGGTGCGCGCCGCCGCCGCTTCGTTCACCGACGATCACCGCGCGGCCGAGCGCCTGGAGATCGTAGGCGAAGCCTTCCGCGGCCGAGAAGGTCTTGTTTGAGATAAGAATGTAGACGGGTTTCTGCGCGCCATAACGCCGCCCTGGCACCCAGGCGGGCGTCGTGCTCCGCGTGTGCTTGTCCTGCGGCCGGTTATAGCTGCCGCTCGTCTCGCGGCTGTCGTCCAGGAGGTAGGCCGCGATGAGGTTCGCCATGGCGCCGTCGCCGCCGCCGTTCTGGCGTAGATCGACGATGAGCGCGCCCGACTGCGCGAGCAGCGTCATCGCCGCGGCCGCCACGTCGCCCGCCATGTCCGGCGGTGCGAAGACGCGCAGATCGAGATAGCCCACGTTGCCGGGGAGACGCTCGATCTTCTCGAAGCCGTGGTTGAGGTGCGCGCCGTACCAGCGTTCCATCTCCCCGGCGCTGTAGCTCTCCTCGGCGGCCGCGTCGTCTTCCGGCAATGCTTTCTCGCTGTAGTCGAGGCTAAGATGACCGTCTTCTGACAACTCGCGCAGCCGGTGCGTCACTGCCTCGGCGAACAGCTTCGGGTCGTTCAGGTCGCGCCACTTGTCCGTTTCCGCGTCACGCCGGAGCTGCTCGGCCAGCGCACGGCCTCGATCCGCAAAGACGTAGCGGGTTTCGATGAGCGCGGCTGTCTGTTCGATGACCTGCTGGCGATCGGTGGCGGTAACTTCGTATGCCAGCGCCGCGCGACCGGGCGCAGCAAGCAGCGATGCGAGGGCCACAAACAGCAGGCGATGCACAATCATGATCCTGCTTTCGCTCGTGCAGGAGTTGTCGGCTGCGTCTCATCCGAGGGGCGTGCCGAAAGCGCGATTCGCTCCCGAAAGGGCTGCATTTCCAGCGCGCGGATGGCTGCGATCAGCACGTCGTGAAGCGGACAGGGCAGCTCGGCGCTCAAGGCCTCCGCCGCGGCGTCGGTGGCAGCCCACTGCGCCTGTAATTTCGGCAGCATCCGGCGTGCCCTTGGCGTCAGACGCACGACGCGCTCGCGCGCATCCGCGCCGGGTTCGAGTCTCAGCAATCCCTTCCTTGCCATCTGCGCGACCGTCTGGCTGGCCGCCGAGTGCGTGGTCGACGCATGGCGGGCGATATCGCGGATCGGGGTCGGCCCCAGATCGATGAGGGCCCGCATGACGGGCGTGTAACGCGGGCGGTAGTCGAGGCCGGACTCTTTGTAGACCCGTTCGAGATCTCCATCGAGCAGCTCGAGAACGTGGCGCAAAAGCATCCCTAAGCCCGGCGGGGAAGTCGGCATATTCATGACAGTGATTATATAAACGCTGTTGTATTTTGTCCATTGGGTTTTGCGAGCTTGACACGCCGTTCCGATGGGTATTACTTCCAGCACGGAAGGCAGTACGGATCGGTGCGGATCCGTAATCCGTTCCTACTGGTCGAATGATGCTGCTGCTCCTGTTCCTTTTATATGCAGTCGTCCTGTCAGCGGCGCTGGCGCGGGCAGGGCACCGGTCGCAGGCCGCGGCCGCCGGCGAGGCGCCCCGGCAGCGGCCCGGGCGCATTCTGATCATCGGAGCGAG